>CBFGXV010000019.1:0-13186 GCA_965652755.1 uncultured Chryseosolibacter sp.
ATATCCCTTCTGATCTGTGATGCAAGTTTTTGTAGTCGTTGAATGTCCGGTTTCTGGCTCATGCTATGAGTAGTTTGTCGCGAAGATGAATATTTTTTCTTTAGTCACAAAGGCTCAAACACACAAAGAGGCAACCTTCCTGCAGTTGAAAATCCTGAGGCTGAAAGGACAAATAGTACAGTTGCTTATCTTGCACTGAAAATCGATGCGATAAAAAAGACCGCCCTTATGAGATATTTCGCTTCACTCACATTTGTTTGTTTGGCGTTTGCTGGCGGTGTCCTTGCACAGGCTGACCTTAAAAAGCTGGATGCATACTACAGCAAGGCGCTCGCGGATTGGGCAGTGCCGGGAATGAGTATAGCCATCGTGAAGGATGGCCAGATCATCTTTAGCAAAGGATACGGTGTTAAGGAGATCGGAAAGCCCGGAAAACCGGATGCCAAATCGCTTTTCGCAATTGCCTCGAATACGAAAGCATTTACATCAACAGCTATCGCCCAGCTTGTTGACGAAGGAAAACTGTCGTGGGATGATAAGGTGCGTAAATATCTTCCTGACTTCGCGCTCTACGATCCATGGATCTCAGCCGAAACAACCATCCGCGATCTGTTGTGCCATCGGGTCGGCCTGCGAACATTCAGCGGGGACATCCTCTGGTACCGGTCGACCCTTACAGTAGAGGAGATTATCGCGCGCGTACAGTATCTCCCAAAAAATTATGATTTCCGCGCGGGATACGGATATTCGAACGTCATGTACCTCACAGCAGGCGAAGTCATTGAGAAGGTAACTGGCCAAAGCTGGCACGAATACATCAGACAACATTTTTTTATCCCGCTCGGCATGGCTCGCTCGGTCACCACGATCACAGAGCTTGACAAGATGGGCAATTACGCAATGCCGCATAAACTTGCAGATGGTGTTCACACACCGATGCCATGGGAGGAATGGGCTACCGTGGCCGCTATGGGCGGGATTATATCCAGTGTCGAGGACATGTCGCAATGGATGATCTTCAATCTGAACCACGGTATCTGGAAGAAGGATACCCTCCTGAGCAGCCGATCAAGAAATGTTCTATGGACACCGCACAACACTCACATGGTGGATCATACCAAAAATGATCATCGCGTGCACATGCGTGGATACGCTCTCGGTTGGACTGTTTCCGATTATCATGGACGTTACCGCGTAGGACACACAGGTGGTTATTCCGGAATGCTTTCAGCAGTTACCCTCATTCCGGATGAAAATCTCGGCATTGTTGTTCTGACGAACGGTTTGAAGGGGATATTTACGCCGCTCATTGACTATACCATCGACGCATTCCTTAAAGTTCCCGAAAGGGACTGGTCGCGTGAAGCCCTTAAACGCGCAAGTAACTACCGCGATACCCGCATCGAGGAGCGCAAGAGATCGCGCTTATCGGGTACCCGGCCAACGCTTCCCATTGATAAGTACGCAGGAATATATCACACTCCAGCCTACGGAGAGATCAAAGTGAGTGAAAGAAACGGCAAACTTCAACTCAGCTTCGAGCACACACCCGACCTGTCTGCGGACCTCGAGCACTGGCATCAGGATGTTTGGGAGATCAAGTGGCACAAACCGGAACTGCTCGCGTGGTTCTCCTTTGGAACCATTCAGTTCGATCTTGACAACAATGCAGCCGTAAAAGGTATCAGGTTCGATGTGCCGAATGATGACCTCTGGTTTGAAGAGTTGAACGCCGACAGAAAAGTCCAAAATTGATGCAATGGCCACAACAGATGAACGTGTAGACCAATACATAGAGAAGTCTCAGGAATTTGCAAAACCGATACTGCGGCATCTCAGAGATCTGGTCCATAAAGAGTGCCCGGAGGCAACTGAAACGCTGAAGTGGGGCGTTCCGCATTTTGAATACCGCGGAAAGATCCTGTGCAACATGGCTTCCTTCAAGCAACATTGTGCGTTCGGGTTCCGGCTGGGCTCCGCCATGAGTGATCCGAAAGCAGTGTTGAAACCCATTGGAACCAACAGCGGTATGGGGCACCTTGGAAAGATCTCCGGCCTGAAAGACCTGCCCTCTGATAAGATCCTGATACAATACATTCGGGAGGCAATGGCGTTAACCGAGCAGGGTGTTGCGAAAGCCAGGCCGGCTGGTAGCGCTCAAAAAGAAATCCAGGTACCTGATTATTTTATCAAGGCTCTGAGGAAGGATAAAGTTGCTTACAGTTGTTTTCAGAATTTCAGCTATTCACACAGGAAGGAGTATGTCGAGTGGATCACCGGAGCAAAGACTGAGGAGACACGAAACAAGCGCATGGCCACGGCGGTGGAATGGCTTCGCGAAGGAAAGGGGAGGAACTGGAAATACGTAAAAGGTTGAAAGTAAATCTTGATTCAACGGACGACGGCAGACGTTAGATCTTCTTACGTCTGGTCTTCACTCCGGTCTTGGCTGATTTTTTAGCCGGCGGCGATTTTTTGACGGCAATCCTGACGCTGTCCGTGATCTTCGATTCGAGGATCTGATCAACGTGGTTCCTGGTGTCCACCTTGTCGATGATGTCCTCGATGATACCCTTCTCGTCTATCACAAAAGTAACCCTTGCCGTGCCCATGTATTTTCGTCCGTACATGGATTTTTCAACCCATGTTCCGTACGCATTGTGAACGACCTTCTCCGTATCGGCCAGCAGGCGGAACGGCAGCCTTTCCTTCTCGACGAATTTTTTATGGGACTTTTCAGTGTCGGTACTCACACCGAGGATCTCGTAGCCGCGCTTTGCCATGCTGTCGTGGTTGTCTCGGAGGTTGCACGCTTCTGCAGTGCAGCCGGGGGTCATATCCCTGGGATAAAAATACAGCACGATTTTTTTTCCGCGCAATGCCGAGAGTTTTACAGCGTTGCCGTCCTGGTCATTGACTGTGAAGTCAGGAGCCTTATCGCCGACTTTTAACATGCGATTTATTTCAACTGATTGGTGTACACCGCGCGGTTTCCGGCCTGGTCAACGACGACGAGTTTGAATTCGCCCTTCAGCAGTACGTCTTTGTCGAGTCGTTCGGACCAGATGGTCGCTGTCTTGCTGTCGTAATACATCAGGAGCCACTGGCCATCGATTGTCGCCCGGTAGCTCGAGATACCCGAGAGGTCATCCTGGATCTTAAAGCGCGCGGTGTAGTTGTTTACCACCACGGGCCTGATCACCGGAGGGTTAAGGTCCTGAAGAATGGTAAAGTCGCCAAACTCGCGGGTAGAGAAATGGACGGCGCCATTCTCCCAGGTGCCGCCGAGATGAGAGTAACCTTTTCCTTCAATGCGATAGATCCCCATGGAATCATTCCACTTGATTTTTTTTGCTGGTCGCACACTGACTTTGATGGTTTTGTTCAAAGGAACGTACGAAGAGCCGAGCGTGAAGATCTCTGAGCTGTCGGGAAATATCTTGTGATCCGCATTCAGGTACACGGTATCATACACCGCGTTGATCGGAAACGCGACATCCATCACGTCGCTGTAATATTGGTACTGTCCTTCAGAAGGGACCGACGCGACAATCTTCGGGACGATCGAACGATTGCAGACCACTACCGAATCCGGGATCTCCTGGCGGAGGTCGAGGAGATAAACAGCGCGATTGACATTCGCATAATCGGGCTCAATGACGTGCTGGCGGTCGCGCAAATACACGACAGCTCTGTTGCTGTCAGCCATACACGGCTCGGTGGTGATCATCAGTATGTTCTCGTGAATGTCATATTCAATTGGATTCTTCAACGGTTCGAGCAGCGTTACGTCCTTAGTGATAGGGGAGGGACGCAGTTTGAAAGATAGTTTGCTTGCATTTCCATGACTGTCCTTCATGGTCACTTCAACATCTTTATCATCGCCGGAATCCACCTTGATCTTTCCGTCACCGGGAGATTTGTCGTAGAAGTTGAGGGCATTCCCATCGTCGAGGAAAAGCTTGTAAAAACGCGTCCCGCTGTTGCGAAGCGTTTTAAAATCCATTACGGTGAGTATATGCCTGCCCTTTGCAATGTTAAGCTTGTCAATGGATTGATTGAAGATCAACTGACTGTCTACCCGGACCTGGATGTAGTTTACGCCGCCGTAGAACCTGCTGTTCGGGGCGAGCTTATCTTTTGCAAGGATCTCGACGCCGATGGTTCCCGTTGCCAGGATCGGAACGTCGAACTGGAAATTATTGCCCACGCGTTTTGCATAGAATTCAAACCGGCCAAACCGGTCGTTGATGCGCGAGTTGATATCCAGGGTGCGCAGCGCGATCTTTTCAACCGCCGGGGGAAGCTCGTCAGTGATTTCCGGAAAGCTCTCTACCAGCAGGGGATTCAACGCAAAATTATTCTTGTCGCGGATATCGAAGTGCAAGTGTGGTCCTCCCGAGGATCCCGAATTTCCGGAGTAGGCGATCGTATCGCCGCGGCGAACCGGGAATTGGTCAGGCTTGAAGTAAAGGTTGATGTTTGCCGAACGCAGTCTGTAATGTTCCTTCAGAATGTGTTCTCCCAGATCGCCTTTGAAACGGTCCAGGTGCGCGTAAATTGTTGAATAGCCGTCGGGGTGTGTGATGTATATGACGTTGCCATATCCCGTGGGACCTACGGAGATACGCGAGATGTAACCGCTCTTGGAGGCAAGTACCGGCAAACCGATGACGTTATTTGTGCGAATGTCAAGTCCGGAGTGAAAGTGTGTGTTCCGTAACTCGCCCATGGTGCCTGCCAGCGAACCAGGCAGCCCTGGATTTATAGGATACAAAAATGTTTCTCCCGCCGGAAATTTCTCATCGGGTGGACTGAACTGACCTGAGGAAAAAAATGGACAAACTGTCGCTACAAAAGCAACAATTGCCCTACTTAACGTCAAATTCCAGTAGTTTTTCATTTTCTATAAATGCAGACAATGTATCACCGACCTGAACGGGACCAACTCCCTTTGGAGTTCCCGTAAAAATCAAATCTCCGGTGCGCAGCGTAAAAAATTTCGAGAGATACGAAATTACGTATTCAAAGCTGAAAATCATAAGGCCGGTATTACCTTGCTGACGAATACCGCCATTGATCGTTAAGCTGAAGTTTATATCTTTCAAATTCTTAAACTCCGCAACAGGGATGAATTTTTCTGAAAGAGGTGCCGATCCGTTAAAACCCTTCGCGATGTCCCAGGGCAAACCTTTCTCCTTTGCCTTCTGCTGCAAGTCCCGTGCCGTGAAGTCTATTCCGATTCCGATGGCATCAAAATATTTCCCGGCAAATTTTTCCTGGATGTTCTTTCCCTCTTTAGAGATCCGCAACACAAGTTCTACTTCGTGATGCACGTCTTTCGAAAATTCCGGATAATAGAACGGGGTATTATTTCGCAGGACAGCTGTGTCAGGCTTCGTGAAAATGACTGGTTCGTCCGGTCGTTCGTTGTTCAGTTCCTTGATATGCTCGGCGTAGTTGCGTCCGACAGCAAAAATTCTCATTCAAAAAGTATTTTAATAACCTTTCTGGCATAAATCTAGTAAAACGAATACTGTAGTAGATTTGAAATCTTAACTAAATAATACATCCATGATTAAACGGGTAATAATATTTTCTTTGATTGGATTTGTCGTTTTCGCCTGTGCAAAAGTTGCTGTCACAGGCCGGCAGCAGCTCAGTCTGGTGTCGAATGCGGAGATCATTCCAATGGCGGATCAACAGTATGATTCAGTTGTCCAGACTGCCAAACTCTCCAACAACCAACAGCAAACCGCCATGGTCAAGAATGTTGGAGCAAGGATACAGCGCGCCGTCGAGCAATATATGGCCCAGAATAACGCTTCCGCGGAGCTTGAAGGATTCAAATGGGAGTTTAATCTTATCGATGATCCGAAGATGGTCAATGCCTGGTGTATGCCAGGGGGTAAGGTGGCTTTTTATACCGGCATCATGCCTATCTGTCAAAACGAAGCCGGTGTTGCCGTCGTGATGGGGCACGAGGTAGCGCATGCGGTAGCCAATCACGCGCGGGAACGGATGAGCCAGGGACTCGTGGCCAATGGTTTGCTGGGCAGCCTTGGCGCCGCTTTTGGGCAAAATCCTACATTGACGAAGCAATTGTTCTTTCAGGCCATCGGTGTGGGCGCGCAGGTGGGAATGCTGAAGTTTTCGCGCCAGCATGAATCGGAAGCTGACAGGATCGGATTGATCTTTATGGCGATGGCCGGCTATGACCCGCATGAAGCGCCGCGTTTCTGGGAGCGTATGTCCTCTCAAAGTGGAGGAGCTGCTCCGCCGGAGTGGCTGTCAACTCACCCGTCGCATGGGTCGCGCATTAAAGACCTGAATGAGGCTATTCCAGAAGCAATGAAATATTACAAGAAGTAAGTCAACTGGAGCAGGGATGTTTGATCCTTGTTACCTTTGGGGAATGATAGAACGAATTGACCATAAAAAGCCGGGGATGATCTTATTCCTGGCTTTTTGCTTTTTGTCGTCTTACGGTCAGGCAGATAGTGTTGGCCTTGCTGACATTGCCTCACACCGAAAAAAGCAGGAAGACACCTTTCGCAACCCGCGGGAGACACCGCTTACGCCAAAGGACCGGAAAAAATTCAAGGGCCTGAACTACTATCCTCCTGATCTCAACTATCGTGTCAAGGCACGCTTCATTAGAAGCGAGACACCCGTCTTCTTCAAAATGAAGACCACTACTTCCCGCTTGCCCGATTATGTAAAATATGGCGAGGTGCATTTTACGTTGAAGGGTCAACCATTCAAGCTCGAGGTTTATCAAAGTCCGGATATTATTCAGCGACCGGGTTATGAAGATTATCTATTTATTCCTTTCACGGACCTTACCAACGGTCATTCGACTTACGATGTAGGCAGGTATCTGGAGTTCCGCATCCCGGATTCTGAGGATGTGATCATAGATTTTAACAAAGCGTATAATCCCTACTGCAGTTATAGTCCGGATTATTCCTGTCCGATCCCTCCGGAAGCGAATAGTTTAAATGTGGAGATCCATGCGGGTGAGAAGGTATACAAGGACAAGCGTCATTGATCAGTATCGCCCCGGCGAAACTTATTTTTTGAAGCCGCGTAATTTGATCTCCGTAAGTTTGCGCTTGGTGTCTTGCGGAAAATCCCCGTTCATCATCCAGTCGTAATATGCGGGTTCTTCCTTGAACACGGTTGTGACCTTTTTGCCTTTATGCTTTCCGAAGTTAAAGATCTCCTCGCCCTTGTCGTTTTTGATCATGCGGCCGGCCAGGTCAACCATATCGTCTGAGATGAGCTTGCCCAATACCTCCATGTCATTCCGGATCTCGCCAATCTTTTTTCCGGACGGATCGGTCACTGACTGTCCCTCGTATTTTTCCACCTGGGCAATGAGAACTTCCATTGCCGCCTCGGTATCCGCTTCCGCTGTATGCGAGTCTGCAAGTTCCTTATGCATGTAAAAACTGTACGCCGCCTTGAGCGTGCGCTTCTCCATCAGGTGAAAGATCTTTTGCGTATCGATTATCTTCTTCTTCTGGTAATCAAACTCGACCTTGGCGCGCATGAACTCCTCTACGAGCATCGGCACATCCATCTTCAGTATGCTGAACCCTGACAGATCAGCCCCTTCGAGGAACTTTGCATATTCTCTGGCGACTTCCTTGAAAGTGGGTTTATCTTTAACGTCTTCGTCGTAGATGCCGTGAAAGACAGAGCTTTCAGGCGGTATTGGAATGGTCGGGTTCAATAAGTTGCTTTTGCGCAGGACCTCACCATTCGGCATCACCTTGATCACAGCGATCTCTATGATACGGTCATGCGTTACGTTCGTACCGGTAGATTCGATGTCGAAAAAACAAATAGGGTTGCGAAGGTGCAGTTTCATTAAGGGTGTGGTAGGCGAAATGTTTGTGGCGAGTCTTATGCCAGGATCTTGTCTGTTAGTTGTCTGAGGTTAATGCCACCGAAGTTGCCCGAGCTCATCATCAGAAGGTTCTTGTTTTTCCATTTTTGCGACAACAGGAATCCCTCGAGCCGGGATGCGTCGTCGAAAACTTCGATGCGGTTATTCGAAAAAGCCGAATGGATTTCTGAGGCCGAGATCTTCTCGAGATTTTTGGCCTTTACCTTTTCAGGATTAAAATACACCACGGGAATCTGTGCATTTTTTAAAGTGTCCTTGTACTGCGGAAGAAATTTTTTATTGAGGCTGCTGTAAGTATGCAGTTCAACGCAGGCGACGAGATCGCGTAAAGGATGGATCTCCTTAACGGCTTTTACTGTCGCCGTAACCTTCGAGGGGGCGTGCGCGAAATCCTTGAAGACCGTTACCGATTCATTTTCACCCATCTTCTCCAGTCGTCCCGAAGCGCCTTCGAAACTGCTGATCGCTTTGAAGAACTCTTCGTTCGTTACACCTATCTTCTTCAGCACCTCGCGCGCGCCACTGATATTCTGAAAATTATGGCTTCCAAAAACCTTGATGGGATATTTTTCCTTATTGAACACCAGCGAGTAATTTCCCTGGTTGTCGGACGCATGCGGATGGCTTTTGTAAGAGATGGCAGTGACATCCGCCCGTTCTTTTTTTCCGATGATCAGCGCCATGGAATCCTGGTCGCAATAAATGAGCGTACCGCCCTTGGGCGTCTGGTCGGCGAACAGATCGAACTGCTTCACATATTCTTCTTCAGTAGGGAAAACGTTGGCATGATCCCAGGCAATACCGCTGATCAGGCCGATGTGATGATGATATCGCAGGAACTTTGGTGTAGGATCCAGTGGTGATGAGAGGTATTCATCGCCTTCAATGATTATGATGGGCGCATCGCTGAGTTTTACTGTATGCTCAAGTCCGCGTACGCGCGCGCCGATAACGTAGTCAAATTTACGCTTGCAATGCGTCAGTACATGGATGATGATGGCCGTAATGGTGGTTTTTCCGTGACTTCCCGCAATGACGATGCGCTGTTTGTCTTTTGATTGCTCATATATGTAATCCGGGAAGGAGTAGATCCTGAGTCCAAGTTCCTGGGCTTTCAGCAGTTCCGGATTATTCCGGGAAGCATGCATCCCGAGCATGACAACGTCTATGGCTGTGGATAACTTGTCAGGGAACCAACCTTCTTTGATGGGAAGTATTCCCTGATTTGCCAGCGCAGTTCTCGCCGGTTCAAAGATCTCATCATCAGAGCCTGTAACTTCGTGTCCTGCCTGTTTCAGAGCGATCGCCAGGTTGTGCATGACGCTTCCCCCAATAGCAATGAAATGTATGCGCTGTTTTTTCTGCTGCATGGTGGTAAATTCGCGATAAAGTAAAAGAAAATGTTCCGGCTTTAAAAATGGCGGTACGCAGGCCTCCCGGATATACTAATTATTTTCTGACACGAGTTGTCACTTGCCTGTCCTTTATTCACAACTTATACACAAGTAGTTAACACGAACTATTGTGGAAAAGTGAATGAAGCATCGTTGTACGTTTGTTCCCTGATAAGTAAACACGTACAACAACCACTGTATGGAGCAAGGAAGATCTACGTCCCTGAGGTTAAGCAGTAAGTCTAACAAGCTAGTTCCGAGAGACATCTCGGAAAGTTTGGGCAAGCTGCCACCTCAGGCGCGTGATCTCGAGGAGGCCGTGCTCGGCGCCCTCATGCTTGAAAAAAATGCGCTGAACGCCGTTGTTGAGTTCCTTAAACCGGAACACTTCTACGCCGATGCACACCGGGAGATCTACCAGGCAATAATCGACCTGTTTAAGGCGTCAGAGCCGGTGGATATGCGTACGCGCCGGTTCAAAGATCTCATCATCAGAGCCTGTAACTTCGTGTCCTGCCTGTTTCAGAGCGATCGCCAGGTTGTGCATGACGCTTCCCCCAATAGCAATGAAATGTATGCGCTGTTTTTTCTGCTGCATGGTGGTAAATTCGCGATAAAGTAAAAGAAAATGTTCCGGCTTTAAAAATGGCGGTACGCAGGCCTCCCGGATATACTAATTATTTTCTGACACGAGTTGTCACTTGCCTGTCCTTTATTCACAACTTATACACAAGTAGTTAACACGAACTATTGTGGAAAAGTGAATGAAGCATCGTTGTACGTTTGTTCCCTGATAAGTAAACACGTACAACAACCACTGTATGGAGCAAGGAAGATCTACGTCCCTGAGGTTAAGCAGTAAGTCTAACAAGCTAGTTCCGAGAGACATCTCGGAAAGTTTGGGCAAGCTGCCACCTCAGGCGCGTGATCTCGAGGAGGCCGTGCTCGGCGCCCTCATGCTTGAAAAAAATGCGCTGAACGCCGTTGTTGAGTTCCTTAAACCGGAACACTTCTACGCCGATGCACACCGGGAGATCTACCAGGCAATAATCGACCTGTTTAAGGCGTCAGAGCCGGTGGATATGCGTACGGTAGTCAATCAGTTGCGGAAGAACGCAAAGCTGGAATTGGTAGGAGGCGCTTACGTTATAGCGGAACTGACGGCCAAGGTAAGTTCGGCGGCTAACATCGAATACCATGCGCGCGTGATCATCGAGATGGCCATCAAACGCGACCTGATCCAGATCGCGTCCCAGATCCATCATGACGCCTACGAAGATACCACCGACGTATTTGAGCTACTCGACAAAACAGAACAGTCTGTATTTGAAATATCAGACTCAAACCTGCGAAAGAATTACGACAACATGCGAAACCTCATGGCCCGCGCCATTCAGGAGTTGCAGGTGTTGAAGGATCACAAGGACGGATTAACGGGTGTGCCCAGCGGGTTCACCGCGCTTGACCGCATCACTTCCGGGTGGCAGAAGTCAGATCTCGTTATCATTGCGGCACGCCCGGGTATGGGTAAAACCGCGTTCGTTGTCTCAGCGCTTCGGAATGCGGCCGTCGACTTCAAGATCCCTGTCGCTATCTTTTCCCTGGAAATGGCAAGCGTACAGTTAGTTAACAGGATGATCTCCGCGGAAGCCGAGCTGGAGGGCGAAAAGATCAAGAAAGGCAATCTCGCCGACCACGAATGGGCGCAGCTTGTTCACAAGACAAGCAGGCTTTCGTCGGCACCCATATTCATCGATGACACGCCGGCGCTTTCAATTCTGGAGCTTCGCGCAAAATGCCGCAGGCTTAAGGCTGAACACAATGTGCAACTCATTGTGATAGACTACCTTCAGCTGATGCGTGGTGAACAAGGTGGAAACCGGGAGCAGGAGATCGCTTCCATTTCACGTGCACTGAAGGGAATTGCGAAAGAACTGAACGTTCCCGTGCTCGCACTGTCACAGTTGAGCAGGGGCGTTGAAACGCGCGGTGGAGACAAGCGTCCTCAGTTATCAGATCTTCGCGAATCGGGTTCCATTGAACAGGATGCCGATATTGTAATGTTCCTGTATCGCCCTGAGTATTATAAAATTACTGTGGATGAAGACGGCATGCCTACGCAGGGCATGGGTGAAGTCATCGTTGCGAAACACCGCAATGGATCCACGGGCACCGCCAAATTGAAGTTCGTCGGGAAGTTCACGAAGTTCGCGGACTTCGACGCCCCCGCCTCGCACGATAATCCTTTTTCAGGCATGATCACCCGCGAGAGCCGTTTGAATTCTTTTAACCAGGATGATTCTCCGCCGATGCCGCCGCGAAGCGATGATGAGACTCCGTTCTAATATGAGGTATTGAAAGTCGCCTATCGGCGATGATGTCACTATCTTATACTTTCCCAATGAAGTTGGAGTGCGCCGCTTGGATGCTCATTCAAACATCAACTCATCGTAGGCGGACTTCAGCTCGCGCTGCGCTTTCTGGTCACCCAGCCTTTGTGCAAGGGATATTCCCCTCTCGTATGTGTCGATCGCTCTGTCCCTGTCGCCCCGGTCCTGAAAAAATTTTGCCGCGTGGTAATACGTCGGAAGGTAATCTGCGTGATTCATCAGGAGGATCCCGAAGAATTCAGATGCCTTCTCTACGTCCGTTTTTTGATATTCAAGGGCGAGAGCATATGCGTTAAAGGGGTCCGACGGATCCTGTTCATAGAATTCGCGGAGCTGTTTCAGGCGTTCATTCGACATACACAAGGGATCAGATAAAACGTAAACCCGGGTAAAAATAGGGCGCAGGGAAAATTTTCTCCGATTAGGGGGTAGACTTTTAGATTTTTGTATCTTGAGCCCTGTTTGAAAATTATCACCTTTCAACGCACTGATTTAGAACGAGATGAAGATATTGGTTTGCATCACCCACGTTCCGGATACCACATCCAAGATTAATTTTAAAGATAACAATACCAAGTTTGATCCAACCGGCGTCCAGTTTATTATCGGTCCTTACGATGACTATGCGCTGGCCCGTGCCGTCGAATTAAAAGACTCCACCGGTTCTTCATTAACAGTACTCAATGTTGGCCTGGCCGATACGGAGCCAACCCTTCGCAAAGCGCTGGCAATCGGGGCTGACGATGCTATTCGCGTCAACGCCGAGCCGGTTGATTCGTTCTTTGTCGCTGCGCAGATTGCCGAACAGGCTAAAGCGGGCGGCTACGATCTTATCCTGATGGGTCGCGAATCCATTGACTATAATAGTGGAGTAGTGCATGGTATCGTAGGAGAGATGTTGAGTATTCCCTCGGTATCTCCGGTTATGAAGCTCGATATCGAAGGTTCTAAAGCAAAGGTGACACGCGAGATAGAAGGAGGCAAAGAATACCTGGAACTGAACATTCCATTTGTTGCGGGATGTCAGGAGCCGATCGCAGAATGGAGAATTCCAAATATGCGTGGGATCATGTCGGCCCGCACCAAACCGCTGAAGGTTGTGGAAGCAAAACCATTTGACAGTGGAGTCAAACTAAGCAAGTTCGAGCTGCCGCCGCCCAAAGGCGCAGTGAAGATGATCTCCGCAGACAACGTTGCAGACCTGGTGACAAAGCTGAGAACAGAGGCGAAAGTTTTATAAACACGAAACGCATTTTTATTATTCAGGACAGACGATCAAAATTGCAGAATGCATGGCCATTTTAGTTTTTGTAGAGACAGCGGAGGGAAAGATCAAGAGCAATTCAATTGAGGCGGTTTCCTATGCGCACGCAATGGGTGGACCAGTTACGGCGATAGCGCTCGGATCAGCTGAGAAGGCAGAGCTTGAGATGCTTGGTAAGTACGGAGCGCAAAAGATCCTTCATGCCAACGACGAGAAGTTGAAC
>CBFGXV010000020.1:0-13117 GCA_965652755.1 uncultured Chryseosolibacter sp.
CTCGCCGATCTGCATCTGCAGATCTTGCCCGGAACTGACATATTTCTTTACAACGCGATTGCCCGGGTCTTGATCGAAAACGGGGATATAGACAGGGACTTCATATCCCGGCATACGGATGATTTTGAAAAGTACCGGGAATCGATCTTCAAAGTAACGGTGGAAGATGCGTCGCGTATTTGCGGCATCGCGGAAGAATCAGTCCGGCTAGCAGCGAGTTATATCTCCGAGGCGAAAGGTTTTCTGACGCTTTGGGCCATGGGCCTGAACCAAAGTGTGATCGGCGTCAAAAAAAATGCGGCGATCATAAGCCTGAACCTTCTCACCGGACATATCGGCAAACCGGGATCCGGGCCATTCTCCCTCACCGGGCAACCCAACGCCATGGGTGGAAGAGAAGTTGGCGGGCTTGCGACCATGCTCGCGGCGCACAGAAAAATAGAAGATGCTGAGCATCGCAAAGAGGTAGCAGCTTTCTGGGGAGTCGAATCTATTTCCGAAAAGCGCGGCCTCACAGCCACTGAAATGGTCGAAGCGCTCGAAGATGGGTCGTTAAAAGCGCTGTGGATCGTCTGCACGAATCCGCTCGTGAGTTTACCCGATTCCAGGCGTGTAGAGATGGCGTTGCAAAAGGCGCGGTTTGTGGTGGTGCAGGATATTTCAGGAAAATCAGATTCAATAAAGTTCGCCGACCTCATTCTACCCGCTGCCGGGCATCTCGAAAAAGAGGGGACGATGACGAACTCCGAAAGAAGGGTTAGCTATTTGTCCAAGGTGATCGATCCTCCGGGTGAAGCCAAAGCAGATGCCGAGATCTTATGCATGTTTGCAAGAGCCATGGGCTTTCACGGATTCGATTACAAATCAGCGGCAGACATTTACCAGGAACATTGCAGCCTCACGGCAGGAACCAATCTCGATGTCAGCGGTCTTTCACATGAACGCCTGAAATCGAAGGGCTCATTCCAGTGGCCTGTCCCCTCCCTTTCAAACGGCGGAACGACACGACTGTTTACAGATCACGCTTTTTACACAAAGAATAAAAAGGCAAAATTCCTTACCCAGGATCATCCTGAAAACCTTTCGGAGGAGCTGACACCTGACCACCCTCTTATCCTAACCTCGGGCCGCATCCGGGATCAGTGGCATACGATGACGAAAACGGGAAAGGTGAACAAGCTCCTGCAGCATATCAACAAACCTTTTCTCGAAATACATCCAGAAGACGCTGGCCGCAGGCATATCCGCGAGGGAGACGTTGTGGTCATTCGAAATTTACGGGGAACGGTAAGGGTATGCGCGAAACTTACCGATTCCATAAAAGAAGGCGTTGTTTTTCTTCCCATGCACTGGGGAAAAATCCTCGAAGACGATCAGGCAAGAGCAAACAACCTCACTTCATTGCTTGCAGATCCAATCTCGAAGGAACCTGATTTGAAATTTGCCGCCGTGGAGGTCACACGCTTTGTTAAACCCGTTGAAAAAATTGTGGTCGCCGGAGCCGGCGCTGCCGCTTATCGTTTCCTCCAAAGCTATCGCGCGCTCAACGGAACGGATGAGATCACCGTCATTTCAAAGGAAAAAAACACTTTTTATAATCGTGTGCTTTTGCCGGAATACGTCAACGACAAGCTGGGATGGGAGAAACTGGAGAAATTCAAAAAGGGGCAAATGGAAGGTCTGGATTTTGCCCTTTATCCGGAAAATGAAATTGTATCCATTAACCGCCCGGATAAGGTGGTTACTGATAAATACGGTCGGGCACATTCCTACGACAAACTGATCCTCGCTACCGGGAGCCGCGCGTATATTCCGAAGGATGCCCCGGAAGGTCTCAAAAATGTTTTCACCATGCGCACCAGGCAGGACGCCGATAACCTCAAAAAATACCTCAAGCCAGGCGCACACATTCTGATTATCGGCGGCGGATTACTCGGTGTGGAATTAGCTGCATCTCTCCGGGAAATTGACATTCTGGTGTCGATCCTTCAACTCGGAAGCAGGTTGATGGAACGGCAGGTCGACCACATTGCCGGGCAACTTTTGCTTGACTTCATTGATGAGAAAGACATCACCGTTTACATGAACGACCAGCTGCTGCATGCGCACAAGGATTTGACCACGGATAAGATAAAGGTCGAACTCCGCAGCGGAAGAGTTTTGTCAGCCGATGCCCTCGTATACGCGGTAGGTACCAGGCCGAACATTGAATTTGCACAGGAGGCCGGCATTGAAACGGCAAGGGGAATTATGGTTAACGACTGGCTGCAAACGAACGATCCCGATATTTTTGCCATCGGTGAGATAGCAGAGCACAACGGGAACATGCTGGGCATCACTTCCGCGGCGGAAAAGCAAGCCGATGTGTTAGCCAATTACCTTCATGGCAACCTTCAGAGTACTTACGACGGCGCTGTCCCGATGAATATCCTCAAGCTGTCAGGTCTTGAACTTTGTTCGATCGGGATGGCCGAAATCCCTCCAAACAATGACGGGTATGACGAGATCCTGTTCATCGATCAATCCATGCGATACTATAAAAAATGCATCATCAAAGACGACCGCCTGGTAGGAGCGGTTCTTGTGGGCGATAAAAGTGAATTCGCGGAATTCAAGAATCTCATCGAAAACAGGGTCGAACTTTCAGAGAAACGATTGCAATTGCTCAGGTCAGGAAAGAAAACCGAGCCTGTCATTGGCAAGTTAGTTTGTTCCTGCAACCAGGTGGGCGAAGGAAATCTTCAGACGCTGATCGCAATGGGTCATCGCAACCTGAACGGCCTTTGCGAACTGTCCGGGGCGGGTTTGGGATGTGGCAGTTGCAAACCTGAAATTCAGCAGATGCTCAAAGACAGCACGCCTTCATTGAAGAAGGAATTATTTTTTGAGTTGAAGACATAAGGTTAACTTAACCCCGTAATCAACTCTGTTTGAAACCGTAATGGTAGCCAGCAAAAAAAGCAGTCTTATCCGCGCATTTGTCAGAGGCGGTTTTTTGTCACCCGTCGATCTTTTGAAGATCATGGAATTGTCGGCGAGTTTCGGCAACGACTACATCCTGTTCGGATCGCGACAGGACATCATGTTCCCGTCTAACAACCTGCCAGAAGACCACCTTGAAAAAGCTTTTCATGCAATCAACATCGATTATGAACTGGCTGGAGACCAGTCCGTTTACCAAAACATTGTCAGCTCCTACGTTGCCGTGAATGTGGTAGAAACAACGCGCTGGCTCAAAGAAGATACTTACAATGTTCTCATCGACAGTTTCGAGTACAAACCGCGGCTGAAAATAAACATTGTTGACCCTCTGCAAAGCCTGGTTCCACTCTTCACAGGCGAGTTCAATTTTATTGCTTCTCGCGAGGAAAACTATTGGTATCTGTACATTCGTGATTCACGGAAAGGAAACATCATCGAATGTTGGCCCAGACTTATCGCCGGTCAGGACATTGCGCGGATATCGAAGGAACTCGAAAAATTATTTCTGGAATTTCTTCCCTTCACCGTGGAGGAGATGTACCTGATGTTCATGAATAATTTCATCAGGATCAATTACAAGCCCATCACTGAAAAATTAAAACTGCCGAACACGGCCTTCCCTTATTACGAAGGCCTCAATGCAATGCTCAACAATCAATACTGGCTGGGACTATACTGGAGGAATAATCAGTATGATATTGATTTTATGAGCGCGGCCTGCAGGCTCTGCCAGGAAACCAACATTAGCAAGATCAACATCATTCCCTGGAAAGCTTTTATTATAAAAGGTATCAAGGCGAGCGACCGGCTTCGATGGCAGAAACTGATGGGAAAATTTGGAATAAACGAAAGACACTCCAGTCTGGAATTGAACTGGCACTTGCCGGTCATTGACGACGAGGCGCTTGACCTCAAGAAATTTCTTGTCCGCGAACTGGATCAGCAGGACATCAGCACCCACGGCTTAACCTTCACCATTAAGACAAACCGCGACATACAATATTTTACCACAGTCGTGATCGAAAAAAATCAGGATTCCGTTGCCGCCGATCACTACAACATTCTATATGCGAAAAATTTCAACCCCACGAATATTATTTATCATACCTATGCGCGCGGCCTAAAAAAAGAAGTAATTCCCGCCCTGTTAATTGAACTCAGCAAATTGTATTTCCGTCAATTAAATCCTGAACAAGAAAAGACGGATGAAGTGAAACCCGCGCCTGCGGCAAAAGGAAAAACTCCGGTCTACCAATGCAGCAATTGCCTCACGGTGTACGACCCCAAATATGGCGACCCCCAGGCCGGTATTCCCCCCGGTGTTGACTTCAGGAATCTGCCTGACTCTTACACGTGCCATGTGTGTGACAGTTCGAAAAAAGATTTTGTTCCCATCATCCATCAATAAGGCCCGCCACACAGCTTCTCTTTTCCTGGCGGCTTACGGGGGATCGTAACCGATTGAACTCAACTCATCGACCCCTTGCCTATGCCGGTCTTATGAATTGAAAAAATACCTTTATCTTGATGCAAACAAAAAATTATGGCACAAGGCTTTCTCATCGATATGGATGGCGTGATCTACGGGGGCGACATCATGATTCAAGGAGCGGACGATTTTGTCGCGCGTTTGCTGAAAGAAGGTATACCTTTCACCTTCATGACCAATAACAGTCAGCGCACTCCACTTGAAGTTGTAAGGAAGCTTAAGAAGCTCGGCATTGAGATCACAGAAAAACATGTTTACACCAGCGCGATGGCTACGGGTAAATTCATTGCGAGCCAAAGGCCTAACGGTTCGTGCTATGTGCTGGGTGAAGGAGGACTGCTGACAAGCTTGCACGACAACGGACTTACGCTTGTCGAAACGGATCCGGATTTTGTCGTGCTGGGTGAAGGGCGCAATTTTACGCTGGAAATGGTGCAGAAAGCAGTTGACATGATTCTCGCCGGAGCAAAATTCATCACAACCAACCGCGACCCATCGCCAAAGAAAAAGGGATGGAATAACCTGGGAATTGCCGCCACGACCGCCATGATTGAAGAGGCAACGGGAACCAGGGCTTTTGTTGTAGGCAAACCCGGACCGGTGATGATGCGCTCGGCGCGAAAGTTCATCGGGCTTGAAACAGCAGATACAGTTGTAATCGGCGATACGATGGAAACGGACATCCGCGGCGGCGTTCAAATGGGTTACAAAACGATTCTCGTTCTCTCGGGCGTATCAAGCCGTGCGGATCTTTCTCACTTCGCCTTCAAGGCAGACATGATCGTTGAAAGCATAAAGGATATTCAGCTGCCTCTCAAATGGTGAGCGTGTCAGGATGAACTGCTTTGGCTAATACCCGCGCGGCCGGCACCGGTATGATCGCTGCATGTCCGCGCTGCGCTCAATTGCCCAGGCGTTTCAGCGCGATGTACGCCATCAAGCCTGTAGAGATAGCGAGCGCGCCTTCGTCTATGTCAAAGGTCGGCGTGTGAAGTGACGCCTCGATCCCTTTTTTCTTGTTTCCAATCCCGCACAAATAGAAACATGAATCCGCCACCTGTGAATAATATGCAAAATCTTCCGCCGCCATCCAGATGTCTTCTTCCAGCACATTCTCTGAACCAAGATAGTCGATGGCGTGGCGGCGAACTTCCTCCGTGAGCTTTTCCTCATTCACCAGGAACGGGTATCCGCGCTGGATCCTGAATTCACATTTTCCTCCCATGCTTTCTGCAATTTCCGTCGCCATCCGGGTCATCCGGGTATGCGCTTCATTCCTCCATGTCTCATTCATCGCCCGGAAGGTCCCTTCCATATAGACTTCATCCGGAATAACGTTGATGGCGCCATTGGCTATCACCTTCCCGAACGACAATACAGTCGGATCACCGGGATGAGCCATTCTGCTTACGATCTGTTGAAGCGCGATGATTATATGCGATGAGATGAGAACCGGGTCGATGTTGAGATGAGGCTGTGCGCCATGGCCACCTTTGCCGATCACACGCACAAACAATGAATCCATCGATGCCATATGTTTTCCTTTGCGCATGCCAATCTTTCCCACTTCAATTCTGGGCATCGCGTGTTGTCCGATCACAGCCTTAACTTTGGGATTCTCCAGCACCCCGTCTCTTATCATGTGGCTTGCTCCGCCCGGAATCACTTCTTCTCCCGGCTGAAAGAAGAACTTTACAGTGCCTGCGAATCTTTCGCGAAGGTTGGAAAGGATCATGGCTGTGCCGAGCAACGATGACGTGTGGAAATCATGTCCGCAGGCATGCATTACATTTGGCCGCGTCGATGCATAAGGCACGTTGTTGATTTCTTGTATTGGCAGGGCATCCATATCAGCGCGCAACGCAATCACTTCTGCGGAAGGAAGTTTGCCCGATATAGTTGCCAGTACGCCCGTGTCTGCAACAGGCGTCCAGGAAATGCCAATTGCATCCAGCTGTTTTTTGACGAATGCGGAAGTCTCGTATTCCTTAAAGGATAGTTCGGGGTTTGCGTGCAAGTGCCGGCGGATACCGATAATATGTTTATGGATGTTGGATGAAATCTCCTTGAGTTCTCCGATCAGAGATGAATTGTTCATGGCGTTTAAGTGTATCCTGTTCCGTAAAAGTAAGAGCGGAATGTATGCCGGTTGACCTTTGTAAAACTAAATATTGGCTGTCCGGGAATAAACCCGTGTCTTGTTACGAAAAGAATAGCGTCTGCACATTCCTGATGGCGAGCCCGATGAGGATCAACAAGCCGATGGCGCCAATGACCTTCACCCGTGTACTGTTGACCAGACCTTTCATGATGGATGTGTCGTTCGCGATCATATAGAGCGCTATACCCAGAAAAGGAACGATCAGGATCGTAATGCTCTGTGCAAAGATCATTAGTTGAATGGGCAGGTTGCCGAATACGATGGCAACGATGGCGCCTATAACCATCACCAATGCGATCAGTCCCCTGACCACTTTCGAATTAAAATTGCTTCCGAGGCCCAGCGCATCGGCCATGAGCGTGCCGCCGAGCGACGCATTTCCAATGAGCGACGAGAACGCGGCGCCGAACAGTCCGACGAGAAAGAAAGCCGAAGCATAATTGCCGAAAAGCGGTTCCAGCACGCGTGCCATGTCAGAGCCACTGTTCACCTTGAGCCCTTTCGGATGGAGAACTGCCGCAGCGCAGATGAGCACGATCGCACTCATGATGCCCAGGATCAGTATACCGGGAAAGCTATCGCGCCCCGATTGTTTTCCTTCAGGGTGAATCCGTCTGCGCTCCTGCATCAGGTATGCCTGGTAACATGCGCCAACAATTGAAAAACAGGAAGCCATAAAAGCGATGATCAATCCGAGAGATCCGACAGGTATTGCAGGAACCAACCCCCCGGCTATTTGCCCGAGAGGAGGAGCTGAAAGGAACAGCGTCACGAGGAATGCCACGAGCATGATGATGATGAGGGCGATCATGATCCGTTCCAGCGTTTTGTAAAAACTGCGAAAGAAAAGCAGGCTGATACCAAACAGGTTGAAAGCGATGATCCATGGCTCCGGTGTAGATTTGAAGAGTTCCGCGATGGAAATGCCGATGCCGATGGAATTTCCCGACTGAAAAGAGGCGCATACGAGAAAAACACCCACACCTGATGCGACCGCAGCCGGCCTGCCCCATTTGTTCCTGATCAGCGTGAGCAGTGACACATCGGAGGCCATACCGATACGGGCTGCCATCGCGGTAAAAACCACCATAAAAAAAATCGCTACGACAATGATCCATAACAGGTCAAAGCCAAAATCAGCGCCGAGCTTGGATGTGATCGTCACTTTGCTTGGGCCGAATACCAGCGCGGCCGTGATCATACCGGGACCAAGGACTCCTAACCACGTTCTGAATCGCTTCGTCAATGATGGCGAAGGAGCCGGCTGCCCGGCAACAGTATCTGCGTTTGATTTCAATGTTTTGTTTTTTAAAATCCGGTGTTTGATCTTTTCCAGACCCACGCACGATTTGCCGCGCCTGCGTCAGTGTATGACATGTCCGAGATTGCCTGAGACATGGCGTAAGTCGAAATATAGTACTTCAAGCCATGATTAAAAAAAACGATTTATTTCAGCGGCATATTCCGACCACAACTTAATCACGCATTTAGCCATCGGGTCGGGTAAAATAAAAAGGAGGTATGTTGGTCCGGGTTGTGCGCAATAACAATGGGAAGTAAGAAAGGAAGCGCGACGGAGCTGAAACACAAGCAGGATGCCTGAATGTAACGGCATGATCGGGGTCTGAAAAATAAAAAAAACCCCGAACTTCTTTCGGGGTTAATACCAATTTGAAGAAAGACCCTCTCTTTAAAACTTCAAAATGGCTTCGAAAGATAGCAAGTTTTTTCCTTCCCAAACAAAATGCGATGGGATAATTTTTATCTGCTTGAAATCGCAGGATATTCCATATCCAATGCCCGTTTTCCGAGATTTTTATGAGTCGTAGCGGGTACTTTTATTGCTCATATTGCCTCTTTTATGCACCGCAAGAGTCAATTAAATAAATTGTTGGTTATCTTTTTTTTGCCTTCTTTACACCCATGCGAAGTTATATTATTCTGATCCCGTTTTTTCTATCCGCCTCGTTAATGGCGCAGGTAAAACCGGCCGCTGATATGAAAGCGGAAAAAGTCACGGCGATCATCGATACCGAGATTGCCGCGATGGCACGGGAAGTATCCGCCGACAGCATAAAAAGTTACATCTCCAAACTGGCGAGCTTCAGGACGCGCCATTCGCTGAGTGACACCACCGACTCGCTGCAGGGCATTGGCGCCGCCCGGCGCTGGGTAGCGGCGAAATTACGTCAGTTTGCGCACCGGAATCATGCCGATATGAAGGTGGAGCTCGATCCATTCGTTGTAACCCCCAATGCGCGGATCCCCTATCCAGTTACAATGAAAAATGTCGTTGGAACCCTGAAAGGAAAAGATGCGCCGGATAACCGGATAATTATTGTCAGCGGGCATCTCGACTCCCGCAACACCGATGTGATGGATTCTGTTGGTCTTGCGCCGGGGGCCAACGACGACGCGTCGGGGGTTGCCGTTGTTATGGAGCTCGCACGGATCTTGTCAGGCAAGAAACTTCCCTGCACCATCATCTTTATGGCGGTCCAGGGCGAAGAGCAAGGGCTGCTCGGCGCACGTCACATGGCCGCGAAGATCCGGGATCAGGGAGGCAACCTGGTGGCTATGCTGAACAACGACATCGTAGGAAATACGCTAGCAAGTGAAACAGGAGAAAGGAACGACAGAACGGTGAGAATTTTCAGCGAGATGATCCCTGCGCTGGAGACCGCGGATCAGACCGCGGCCCGCACAGCGCTCAAAGCTGAAAATGACAGCCCATCGCGCCAGCTGGCCCGCTATATCAAAGAAACATCGGATGTCTATCTCACCGGATTTTCAGCCACGCTCAATGCAAGGCCAGACCGTTTCCTGCGCGGTGGCGATCATACGCCATTTAATCAATTGGGATTCGCAGCGGTGCGCTTTACAGAGTTCCATGAGGATTTCACACATCAGCACCAGAACGTGCGCAAGGAGAACAAGATCCAGTACGGTGATCTTCCCGAGTTCGTTGATTTTAAATACACCGCAAACGTCGCGCGGATTAACCTGATCGCCATCGCCTCAATGGCGAAGGCGCCGGCAGCGCCACAGAAGGTTCAAATGCAGGTGAAACTCGGAAACATAACCCACCTGAGTTGGGCTGCGCCTGCATCCGGCCCGAAGGTCTCAGGTTACTACGTATTGATGCGGGAAACCATCCAACCGTATTGGGAGAAAAAATTTTTCGTCGCGGACACCAAGGCCGCCCTGCCATACTCGAAAGACAATTACTTCTTCGCAGTACAATCCGTGGGCGAGGGTGGGCACATCAGCCAGGGCGTGATGCCTGTACCCGTGCGGGAATGACATTGCCCATCGCATTGCAGTTGAGCTATCTCAGTAAAAACGAAACGGAAATCTATCAGCTTAAGGCCGCGCGAGTTCTTTTTTTTGCGCACTTAAGAAATCCTTCTATCATTTCAACCCTTGGGATATGCGGCTCTGCATCGCCACGTTGGCATTGCCTTGTGGAACGAGCATAAACGCCGGGAAAAAACTACTAGCGTTTGACTAGCGACTTATCGTCGTTAATCTCGATCCAGTGACCGTCAGGATCCTGGAAATAAACCTGCTTTACACCGTCGACACGAACGGTAGGCGCTTTTTCTGTGCCCGGCCAGTTGGTGTATTCGATCCGATGCTTGTTGAGATTCAGGATAAACTCATCAATATTCTTCACACTAAAGCAAAGGTGATCGTTTTTTTCGCGTTTGATATCCGCCTCTGCTCCCTGGATCAGGTGCAACTGACCTGCCGGACCTAGTGTAAACCAGGTGTGTTTCCCGTCCTTAAAAGGCTCGTCGATCTTGCGAAGCATGAGAACGTTTTCGTAAAAGTGCGTACTCTGCTTCAGCTCATGCACATAAACTGCAATATGATTCAGCGTAAGCTCCATCTTCGGCGCGCTGGCCGGCTGACCGTAGGTCGAAACAACGACCATCATCAACACGATGGATAAAAACACGGTCGGGATTTTTTTCATTTTTCTTTTGGATACATGTAAATATAGGTCGCCGCGGTATCAAAGAAAAAGGATGGGTGAAATTCTATGTCACTGCCGAAGCGTTGCGCAACGTTTTCTTCAACCAGAGAAATCCTATGATCCCGGCTATAAGCGAAGCGAGCATTACCGACAATTTCGACGAATCGATCAGGGACTGATCATCAAATGCCAGCAAGGTGATAAAGATTGACATCGTAAAGCCGATACCACCCAGGAGGCCTGCGCCTAATATGTGAGCCCATTTGAGATCGGAAGGAATGCGGGATAGATTCAGGACAGTGGCCAAATATGTAAAAAGCACAATACCCGCAGGTTTGCCTATCAGGAGCCCGGCGATAATGCCAATGCTCACTGCGTTGCCAAGGGCAGCAATTGCATCCGAATCAACCAATATGCAGGTGTTGGCGAGTGCGAACAGCGGAACGATGATGAACGCAACCGGTTTGTGCAGAAAATTCTGAAGGATATATGAGGGACTTTCTTTATCACCGCTCCCAAAGGGGATCGCAAACGCCAGCAGAACGCCCGTGATCGTCGCATGGATCCCGGATGAAAGCATAAAGTACCACATGAAAACGCCGAGTACAAGATAAGGTATCAGGTTGTGTACCCTGAGTCGATTGAGCAAGAGCATGAACGTGAAAATTCCCATAGAAATTCCCAAAGCTCCCGTATTGAGAGATCCAGTGTAGAAGATCGCGATCACCATGATAGCACCCAGATCATCAATGACGGCCAGTGCCGTGAGAAATATCTTCAGCGATGTAGGAACGCGTTTCCCGAGCATCGATAATACGCCCAGAGCGAATGCAATATCGGTGGCCATTGGGATGCCAGCCCCCGAGCTTTCTCCGCCGAGATTCAGCACAAGGTAAATTCCCGCGGGAAACAACATTCCACCCGCCGCGGCGAAGACGGGAAGAAGCGCGTTCCGGAGCGAGGAGAGCTCGCCTGCATAGATCTCGCGTTCGAGCTCCAGACCTATCAGCAGAAAGAATATCACCATGAGCCCGTCATTGATCCAGTGTACGATACTGTGATCGGCCACCTGGAACTGCCACAGGTCGACGTAAGGCTGGAAACCGACGTTGGTAAGTGTGAGTGACAAGATCGTACAGAAAATGAGGATGATCCCGCTGGACTTTTCGCTGTGAAAAAATTTATTGAACAGATCAGATATCATTTCAGGAGCATTCAAAGAAATCGGCCCACAAATGTGAGTAAATAATTGCACCCGCGGATGCCATCGGTAAAAAAAACGCGCTGCACTCGCACTCTTCTTTCAGCACCACCAAAGCATTCAGGACACTGCAGTTTGCCTTCCCTTGCGTTTCGACGGGAGGGCAATAAGAGTGAAGCGCGGGCTGACATCCGCCATCGCCGACAGAGAGATCGAACTGAAGGCGATGCGTCGATGAGGCTTCCGTATTCCGAAACCAAACGAACGTTTTTCACCGGCAAAGGTATTCCGATCCCCATTAGCCAATATTATTGACTGCATCGGGTGCTTTGTCTTTCGGTTTTTGAGGGATACTTGCCATATTACGGAACAATATCTTATTATGAATACGATCGAGAGACACCAGGTCATCATCAACAAGATAAAGAAGGAGGGCCAGGTTAAAGTGCTGACTTTGTGTGAGGAATTAAAGGTGTCGTCTGTTACCATCCGCAAGGACCTGAAATTTCTGGAGGACAAGGGCTTTCTGTTCCGCGCTCATGGCGGCGCCACGCTGAGCAACCCTTATACCATAGAGCGGCCCGTCGATGAAAAGGAGAAACTGCATCTTGCGGAAAAGATGCGGATCGGGGCCGCTGCCGCCAGATTACTCCAACCCAATGATTCGATCCTGATTGCCTCCGGCACAACCGTGCAGGCGTTCGCGAAAAATATCCAGGCGCGTCAGAACCTCACTGTCATTACTTCTGCGCTGAACGTCGCCCTGGAGCTGATCCACCACCCGGAAATTGAAGTAGTTCAGCTGGGCGGGCTGTTGAGAAAAAGTTCGTCATCGGTTACCGGCCCTTACGCGAAGAGTATTCTCGCGGATTTTTCTTGCAGCAAATTGTTTCTCGGCGTTGACGGTATCGACCTTGACTTCGGGCTCACCACAGCCAACGTTATGGAAGCGCACCTGAACCGCGAAATGATCCGCGTATCCCAGAAGACGATCGTGCTTGCTGATTCGACAAAGTTCGGAAGACGCGGCTTCGGCAAAATATGTGAATTTGAAGATATCGATGAGATCATCACCGATAAGGGCGTATCTGAATTTACCGCCAAGACCCTGGAAGAAATGGGCATCAAGGTCACGATCGTCTGAGGCTGCGTGGTTCAGAGAACCGTTTCCTTTTCGCGCTCGGGCAAATATCGCTGTGCGAGCGTTGTAAATTCGCGCACCTGGTCCTGCTGCCAGGCATAATCGCGGCCCAATTCTCCCGCCATGATCATCGCCACTTCCGGTGCCATCCGTATCGCTATCCT
>CBFGXV010000021.1:0-12895 GCA_965652755.1 uncultured Chryseosolibacter sp.
AAGGTCGCTAAGTTGAATAGTGATTGGTTTGCCCTGGCCGGTGGTCAGGCTCTTTTGTCCTGTGATCCGAGGTTTCTTTTCCTGGGCGGACGCCGGCAGGAACAGGAGGATCAGGCATATAATCAAAACACATCGCATCAGGGCTGGTATCATAAAACTTTATACCATTGGAATACCGGCGGTTTTGTAATACTTTTCAAACAAAGATTGTAATTGAAGTACAGGTATGAAATCAGTTTATGCAGGTCCGGTTCAGGCAGGATATGAAGATGGTTTTCTCCGCCGCATCATGTACGGTGAGACGGAAGTATTGCGGATGATCTATTTCGCGCTCCGCGACCACAACTGGAACACGTTAAAACACAACGTCGAGAATGAAGAGATCATCATAGACGATGGGGAATTCCGGATCTCCTATGAATGTTTTCACACGGAAGGCGGCGTTGACATCATGCATTGGAGCGCTAATATCAAAGGTGATCGCGGGGGCAAAATCACCTTTGAAGTACGCGGCAAGGTATTGGAAACGTTTAAAAAGAACCGCGCTGGATTTTGCGTGCTGCATCCGTTGAACATCGCAGGCAAAGATTGCATGATCCGGCATCCGGATGGCACTACAACAACGAGGGATTTTCCCGAAGCTGTTGCGGCAGACAATCCGTTTCAAAACATTCAATCGATGACATGGACGGCTGCTGATGATCAATCTGAGTTCCTGCTGTCTTTCGAAGGTGATGCATTTGAGACTGAGGATCAAAGGAACTGGGGAGATGCCTCATTCAAAACTTTTTGCACGCCTCTTAGCCAACCTTTTCCTGTGGAAATGTCCAGAGGCCACGAGGTGTTTCAACGGATCACGTTCCATCCTTCAAAAGCTTTGTCAGCGCTAAAGAGCAGGTCGCATGAGGTGAACATAGAGGATACTTCTGAACGTGCTGTAGTGCCTGCGTTGGGGATCGCGGCTTCCACCGAGGTCAGCGGCCTAAGCAATGAATCTGCATTATTGGTGCGGTCGCTCCGGCTCACTCATTACCGCATCGATCTTTTTCCCGGTAGCGCGGATCTTGCTCTTCATTTCTCGAATGCTTACGAGACGGCATACAGTACCGGTCTGCAGCTCGAAGTAGCGCTGCATCTCACGAATAATTTCGAAGAGGAAATGGATGCTTTCATCATACTGTGCCGGCAGAACAAAGTGCGGGTAAAGAAAGTATTGTTGCTGTCTGTCAACGGTCTGGTCACCCGCCAGGAGCTTATCGACCAGAGCGCGCGATTGAAGGCTTCTTTGCCGGGGGTACTCGTCGGCGCGGGAACAAACTACAATTTCAACGAGATCAATAAAAATATCTTTCAGGCCTCAGGACTTGACTTCATCAGCTTTGCCATTGACCCGCAGGAGCACGCATCTGATGATCTCACCATCCTTGAGAACAGCAGTGCCCTTGATACACTGGTGAGGAGCGCGAAATCTATATACGGCGGTCACATGCCTGTGCACATCTCTCCTTTCACGCTGAGAAAACGTTTCAATCCCTATGCTACAAATCCGGCGGATCTTTTCATTGACGAAAAAGTTAAAGCAGACCCAAGGCAAAAGGAGAAGCTTGCTGCCCTGTCCGCATTCGGTGCAGTGCTGAGTCTCGCAAGCGGGGGCGCCTCCGCCATTACGTTTTTTCAAACTGCAGGAAATCAAGGGATTATGTCAACAGACGGACAGCCGTATCCAGTGTATGATACACTGCGAAATTTTGCGCGATACCAGGGCAGGCCTTTGACTATACTCAAGAGCAGTGAGCCGCTGGAGGTTATTGCAGCAGCTATGGATGGGAAGACTATTGCCATCGCTAATTTATCGCAGCAAGAAAAAGCCGTACGCTTTAAAGCCTCATCATTCACGCTGGCGCCTCAGGAGATCCGGTTTCAAACCTAGACCGTACGTAAGAGCCTCAGCTGCTGCTTAAGCTCCTTCAGGTGATCGGTGGCGGCCTTGATCTTCTCGTTGAATTCGTCCCGCACCTTATCCGCGTTTTGCGATTTGCCGAAGAATTCCAGATTGTTCTTCCACAAGGCGATGTCATTCTCGGCTTTGCTGATTTTCTTCCTGATGGCTTGTTCCTTTTGATAGATCTTGCGATCACCCATGGGGTCTTTCTTCAGATCGCTCAGCTGGTTCTCGAGCATCACGCGGCTCCTCTCGTCATCAGTGAGGTCCGGAATGGCGGCGACAAATTTTTCAACGGCTTCGTGGTAACGGGTTTTCACGGAAGAAATATCTTTCCTCGGCACAAAACCGACAGTATTATAACGATCTTGAAGGTCTCTCAGCAACTCCACAGACGCATTGCCCTCGGCGGCACCGCGCTCCAGTTCTTCGCAGATCGCGGTCTTCAGGTTGAGATTGTCAATCTGTTCCTGTTCTACCTTACCCATCTGCCCCCGCTTCTGCGCAAAGAAATAATCGCATGCGTCCTTGAATTCCTTAAAAACCTTTTCGCGGAATTTCTCCGGCACCGGGCCGACGTCTTTCCATTTTTGCTGCAGGTTCTTGAGGTCGTTCGACGTCTTGTCCCAATCCTGGCTTTCTTTCAGCTCTAGCGCCTGCTTGACGAGGTCGTTCTTCATCTGCAGATTTTGATCGCGCTCTTCATCCAGTTTTTTGAAAAAGATGTTCTTGTTGTTAAAGAATGCCTTGAACGCCGACCAGAATTTCTTGTTCACGTCCTTAGCCCTGGCACGAGGCAGACCACCAACGATCTCCCATTTTTTCTGAAGCTCGAGAATCTCCTTCGTCTTCTCGTTCCATTCCTTGATGCGGTCGCTTTGGAAGGTGGCGTAGGCCTGTGCTTCCTCCCCGTATTTCATCTTCAATTCCAGATTTTGCTGGAGCTCGTGCTGTAGCGTCTGAAGGTAGCTATCGCGTTTTGCGTATACGGCATCCGAGGCGGCCTTGAAGCGATGCCAGATGGCTTCTTTTTCTTCTGTGGGTACTGGTCCGAGGTGTTTAAATTCCTGATGGAGCTCATTCAACTCGCGTATTGCCTCCTTGATGATCTCCACTTCTGCGAGCCGTTCGGCCCGGTGACACAATTCGATTTTTGCCTCGAGGTTCTTCTTGCGGTCGAGTTCCTTTAATTCAAAGTAAATACTTTGATTGTCGTAGAATCTGTCGACAAGCGCGTGGTAGTTTGCCCAAAGGGTCTTGGCCTGGGTGCCAGGTATAGGCCCGATCCCGCGCCATTCTTTCTGAAGTTCCTTGAAGGCTTCGAACTGATTCGTGTTATCGGGGGAGTCGACCAGTACCCGGAGTTTTTCAATGAGGTCTTGCTTCTTGCGCAGGTTGTCGTTCTTTTGTTCTTCCTGCTGGCGGAAGTATTGTGATCTTCGGTCGCGGATCAGTTTCAGGTGCGCGTCAAATGCATTGTCGAGCTCATCTCCTTTGTAGTCGAAATCGTCAGGCTCACCTCCGCTTGACTTGAATTTTTCAAGCGCTGCCAGCCGTTCCTTTTCATGGATGTCTTCGTAAAGTGGCTTGATCTCTTTCAAGACGCCATCGATCTTCTTGAAGTTGCTTTCGCGCGATAGCTCTTTGACCAGGTCGACGAACTGTTGTTTTGAATAGTTGCTGTAATCAACATGTCTGTGATCATCGTCGTCCAACGTTTCGTCAAAAGCTTCGTCGCGCTCGGAAAGGTCCGCTTCCGAATGCAATGCTTTGCTGGTTTGAGCGTCAGACAGACCCTGTTCATGCACGTGATCAAGTTCATCGCGCTTTGCTTTTTCGATTTCCATGGTTAAAGAATCCATTGCTACCCCCTTTTATGCTAAGTTACTAAAAATGCCTAATTCAATCTCGGATCCACCGGATAGTTGGAATACATGGAAAATCTTCCCCCCATGTTTTCGAGGGCTTTTCTCCACATTACATCCGGGCCGGTGTCGAACAACAGCTGGTCCGTGACGTAATCGCAAACGATCCAGGAATCCTGATCCAATTCTGCATCCAGCTGGCCTGGCCCCCAGCCGCTATATCCAAGAAAGAACCGGATATCAGTCGAATTGATCTGTTTCGATTCGAGCAATATCAACAAATTCTCAAAGGCTCCTCCCCAATAGATCTTCTCAACGATCTCCACCGCATTTTCGAGGGAAGCGTTGCGGTGGATGAAGTGAAGGGTATCCTGCTGCACCGGCCCACCGACATACACGAGGTTTTCCATTTCGGTGAGTTCCTCCATCACTTCGCTAACTTTCAGGATCGAGGGTTTATTCAGCACAAATCCGAAAGAACCCTCGTCGTTGTGTTCACATAACAGTACAACTGTTCTTTCAAAATTCGGGTCTGGTAGAAACGGTTCTGATATCAAAAGTCTTCCTCTCTCAGGTTTTATTTTGTTCCGATATTTAAAGAACTCCATTCGCGCGATTTATCAAATTGTACAGTTATTTCTGATATTGGTTTCGAAAAGGAATTGGCGCCTTTGAATACATGAATAAAATACTTAACCCTCATCTATGCAAATCTTATTTCTTTGATAAATTTCGTGCCTGAATACCCGGTTCGGTTATTTAACGCACGATTCCAGGATAATGCAAAACATAGCTAATATAAGAAAAGACTACCGAAAGGCGACGTTGGATGTATCCAATGTGGGCGACGATCCGGTGAAGCAGTTTGAAAAGTGGTTCGGCGAGGCATTAAGCGCTGACGTGATGGAGCCAAACGCAATGAATCTCGCAACAGTGAATGATGAGGGAAAACCATCTTCGCGAATCGTATTGTTGAAGGGTTTGGAGAACAAACGTTTTGTTTTTTATACCAACTACCAGAGCAAAAAGGGCAAAGAACTTGAGAATAATCCTGCGTGTGCGTTAACATTCTTTTGGCCTGAACTGGAAAGGCAAGTGCGGATCGAAGGTGTCGCATCGCGTGTGGAGCCTTCGTTGTCGGACGTTTATTTTCAAAGCAGACCCCGTGAATCGCAGATGGGAGCTTGGGCTTCGCCGCAAAGCGCGCCGATCGAAGACCGCGCGATCCTCGAACAACGGTTCAATGAGATCGGAAAAAAATTTGAGGGTCAGGCTGTGTTGCCAAGGCCTCATCAATGGGGTGGATACCAGGTCGAACCGTTGCAGGTGGAGTTCTGGCAAGGGGGGCCGGGCAGACTGCACGACCGCATTCAATTCGTGCGGGTTGATAATGTCTGGAAGATATACAGGCTCGCGCCGTGAGGTCGTGAGTGGTGAGTGGTGAGTTGTGATTAAGTAAGTGCGGCTTATGGTTTTCAGCTCTAAGCTGATCTTGACTGGATTCATCGTGAACCGTCAATCGGCGTGCGGCTGAGTATTGTGCGGATGTTGGTGGGGCCCGCGGAGCTCCTGGTCTTCGATGCTAGCTTGTCGTGTGAGATTGACACACGCATGGACGAGGCCCTCCGCCCTTATTTCAAATTGAACAGGGAATCGATACCAATGAATCTTCGCGTGGTAAATCCCTCGCCATACGCCGCGCCAATAGCGTGTCCGTATTCTACGGCACGGGCTTCGAGCATTCTCAGGAAGCCCGGCTTGCTGATGTAGGTTTCCGGTTCCTCGCTGTCAGGATTGAAGAACTGTGAACTGAATGCTTTGACAGCGCTCATCTTCGTTTCCCACTCCGCGGAAATATCCACCACAAAGTCGGGCGTGATGAACTGACTTTGAACATAGTGGTACACAACTTCGGGACGCCACGGCGCTTGTTTCTCTCCTTGCGCGTTGACAGTTTCGATCTTTACAAGCCCTGAAAGGAAAGAGGCGTCGTATGCCAGACTTGCTCCCTTGCCATGGTCGATATGACGATCGTAAACCGCATTGGCCAGAATGATACGAGGCTGATACGTGCGAATGGCCCTTATCACAGCAAGCTGGCTTTCGGCATTATTCTGAAAGAAACCGTCGGGCAACCCGATGTTTTCCCTGACAGAAACGCCGAGGATCTTTGCCGACTCGGAAGCCTCCTTCTGACGGGTCTCCGGTGTACCTCGTGTTCCCAACTCGCCTCTGGTGAGATCGGCTATGCCAACCTTGTATCCCAAAGACGTGTGTTTGGCGATGGTGCCCCCACAACCTAATTCAGCGTCATCAGGATGTGCGGCGATCGCGAGGATATCTAATTTCATCTGTTGATGTAAAGTTTAAGGAGAGACCCGCTAAAGACCGCTATCACGCCATCTCCAGTTCTTTTGCAACGAGGAATTTTTCCGCATCCAGGGCACCCATACAACCTGTGCCCGCGGCTGTCACGGCCTGTCTGTACACCTTGTCGGCGGCATCGCCCACCGCGAAAACTCCCGGGATGTTGGTCTTCGTCGATCCGGGCAATACTTGAATGTAGCCCGTTTCATCCATGTCGACGATGCCGCGGAAGATATCTGTGTTGGGCTTGTGTCCGATGGCGAGGAAAAATCCCTGGACGGAGATGTTGCTCGTCTTCCCGGTCTTGTTGTTAATGACGCGGACACCCGTTACACCGCTGTCGTCGCCGAGTATCTCTTCGGTCTCAGTGTTCCAATGGATCTCGATATTCGGCGTGCTGAGGACACGCTGTTGCATGATCTTCGAAGCCCGCATCTCGTCACGTCTGACGATGAGATGAACCTTCTTGACAAGTTTTGACAGGTACGTGGATTCTTCCGCAGCAGAATCGCCCGCGCCGACTACGGCTACTTCTTTGCCGCGGTAAAAATATCCATCGCATACTGCACACGCAGATACGCCTTTATTGTTGTAAATGGTTTCTCCCGGCAGTCCGAGGTATTTCGCCGATGCACCGGTTGCGATAATCACACTTTCCGCAATGACTTCATGCTTATTGTCTACAACGACCTTCAACGGATAACCGCTGAAGTCGACTGATGTGACAAGCCCATAGTTTACCTTGGTGCCAAAGCGTTCCGCCTGTTTCTGAAGATCAACCATCATCTGCGGGCCATTGATGCCATCCGGATATCCCGGAAAGTTTTCCACATCGTTGGTGATGGTAAGCTGGCCACCGGGCTGGCCACCTGTATAGAGTATGGGAGACAATCCCGCCCTTGCTGCATAAATCGCTGCTGTATAACCTGCCGGACCGGAGCCGATGATCAAAACCTTTGCTATTTCTTTATTCATTTCTTAACGTCTAAAATGCGGATGTAAAACAAAGGGCCTGCCTGCCTGTGCCTGCCCCTTTCTCGTTTCGAAGGCAGGCTTGCAAGAGACCCTGGAAATTCACGACGTCAGGCGTGTATGTTAACCGAGGTAAGGCTTTAAAGCTTTACTTCTTGATGTATGTCGTAAGCGCCTGATCGCCTTCTCTTTAATCTGCCGAACCCTTTCACGGGTCAAGTTGAACTTCTCACCAATTTCCTCAAGCGTCATGGCATGCTCCCCATTCAGGCCGAAATAAAGCGTGATGACATCAGCTTCGCGCTGGGTCAACGTTGAGAGAGCCCGCTGGACTTCTCTGCGCAGGGAGTCATTCATCAGGCCTGAGTCAGGGGTTTCCTCGCTGTCATTTTCGAGGACATCAAGGAGGCTATTCTCTTCACCCTGGACAAATGGTGCGTCCATGGACACGTGTCTGCCCGAGATCTTCATGGTGTCTACAACTTCAGCCGTGGTAACATCCAGCACTTCGGCGAGCTCTTCCGGAGAAGGTTCGCGCTCATACTTTTGTTCCAGTTCAGAGAATGTTTTTGATATCTTGTTGAGAGAACCGACCCGGTTCAGAGGCAGTCGTACAATGCGTGATTGTTCCGCAAGGGCCTGGAGAATGGATTGACGGATCCACCACACCGCGTAAGAAATGAATTTAAAACCGCGGGTCTCATCAAAGCGCTGTGCTGCTTTAATGAGACCCAGGTTTCCTTCATTGATCAGGTCTCCCAGAGAGAGGCCCTGATTCTGATATTGTTTTGCAACCGAGACAACAAACCTCAGATTCGCCTTCGTCAATTTCTCCAGCGCAATCTGATCACCTTCCTTTATTCGTTTCGCTAATTCAACTTCTTCATCAGGTGTCAGCAGGTCTACTTTTCCGATCTCCTGAAGATACTTATCCAGCGATTGACTCTCGCGATTCGTAATCTGTTTACTAATCTTTAGCTGTCTCATTCAGATGGCTATACGTGATTGTTTAACAAATTAAACGGAAAACTTAGTTCCTGTCAATCCTGCATCATACGATTATTCGGTTGGTGTAGTCTCTTTTTTAGGAGGTCTGGGCAGTAATACTTTTCTGGACAATCTGAACTTGCCGGTCTTTTTGTCGACCTCAATCAGCTTAACTTTCACTTCCTCACCGACTTCCAGAACACCTTCCATGTTCTCAAGCCGTTCCCACTTTATTTCGGAGATGTGGAGCAAGCCGTCTTTGCCAGGCATGAACTCTACGAAGGCGCCGAAAGGCATGATCGATTTTACTTTACCCTCGTATACTTCTCCTACTTCCGGCACAGCCACAATCGCGCGGATGCGTCTCATTGCGCCATCCATCGCTTCCTTGTCACTGGCGAAAACGCTGACAACACCTTTGTTATCAATCTCTTCTATAACCACGGTGGCACCGGTTGTATTCTGGATATCCTGAACGATCTTTCCGCCCGGGCCGATTACCGCGCCGATCAATTCTTTCTCGATGGTGATGGTCTGGGCGCGTGGCGCATGAGGCTTCAGATCAGGTCTTGGCGCAGATAAAGTTTTCTTGATCTCGTTCAATATATGGAGCCGTCCTTCGCGGGCCTGAAGCAATGCCTGTTTCAGCAGATCGTATGTGAGTCCTTCAACCTTCAGATCCATCTGGCAAGCAGTAATCCCTTTCTCTGTTCCAGTGACTTTGAAGTCCATATCACCCAGGTGATCTTCATCGCCGAGGATGTCGGAAAGGATTGCGTATTTGCCAGTTTTTGCATCGGAGATCATTCCCATGGCGATCCCGGATACGGGTCCTTTGACGGGAACACCTGCGTCCATCAATGCGAGGGAGCCGGCGCACACCGTAGCCATTGAAGACGATCCGTTTGATTCCAGAATATCGGAAACCACGCGGATGGTATAAGGGTTTTCGGCGTCGGGGGGTAATACTTGTTTCAATGCCCGGAGCGCCAGATTTCCGTGACCAACTTCTCTCCTGCCAGGTCCCCTGTTCGGTTTCACTTCACCCGTAGAAAAGCCGGGGAAATTGTAGTGCAGGATAAACTTGCTCGAACCCGAGATCATCGCGCCGTCGATAGTTTGCTGATCGAGCTTTGTTCCGAGTGTAACTGTAGTGAGCGATTGTGTTTCTCCGCGTGTGAAGATCGCCGAGCCGTGCGGTGAAGGAAGATAATCCACCTCAGACCAGATGTCCCGGATCTCGTTTGGCTTGCGGCCATCGAGGCGAACTCCTTCGTTGAGTACAAGGTCGCGGGAAGCTTTTTTCTGAATGTCGTGGTAATAATGTTTCACCAGATCCCTGTCGACCGTGCTGTCTTCCGGCAACGACTCGAGATATTCGTCGATAATTTTTGAAAAACCTTCCGACCTCAGTCTCTTGTTTTTCGTTTGTTGCCGCGCGTGCTGATATGTTTTATCATAAAGCAGGTTCCAAAGCTCGGCTTTGAGCACTTCGTCTTTCTTCTCGTGATCGTATTTGCGTTTCTCCGTCTTACCAGCTTCGCGTGTTAATTCGATCTGTAATTCGCACTGTACTTTGATCGCTTCATGAGCAATGCGCAGCGCCTCAAGCATATCGTCTTCGCTGGCCTCCTTCATCTCGCCTTCAACCATCAGGATGTTATCGATGGATGCGGCTACAATGAGATCAAGGTCGGCTTTCACCTTTTCAGCCATGCCGGGGTTTATTACAAACTTGCCGTCGATGCGCGCAACGCGAACTTCTGATATGGGGCCTCCGAAAGGTATATCTGAAACAGACAGCGCAGCCGATGCTGCAAATGCGGCAAGTGCATCGGGAAGTGCGTTCTCGTCACCGGAGATGAGATAGATCATGACCTGGGTCTCAGCATGATAATCGTCCGGAAATAACGGACGGATCGCACGGTCGACCAGGCGGCTGATCAACACTTCATAATCGGAAAGTTTACTTTCACGCTTCAGAAATCCGCCGGGTACTTTTCCCGTAGACGCAAATTTTTCCTGATAGTCGACCGAGAGGGGCAGAAAATCTGCTCCTTCCTTGCCTTCTTCTGCGGCAACAACCGTTGCGAGCAGCATGGTATTGCCCATACGGAGAACGACAGATCCATCGGCCTGTCGCGCCAGTTTACCGGATTCGATTGTAATAGAGCGGCCATCGGGCAGCTTGCATGTTTTTGTAATAACAGTAGGTTTCATGAGTTGCTAAAGTTTATGTCTGAGGACATGAGGCCCGGAAAGTCCGTTTCTTTAAAGGGCATTCAAATGCTCTATGAAGAAAATTTCTAATGGCGGATATTCTACAGGCCATTGCATAAAGATGACAGGTGGGGAAACGTCAATAATCAAAATCGGAATTACCCCGAAAAAATGTAAAAAGGGAACCGTGGTTTTGGTTCCCTTTAAGCATGTCTTATTTTCTTAATTCGAGTTCGGATAGGATTGACCGGTATCTTTCGATGTTGGTCATTTGCAGGTAATTCAGGAGCTTCTTACGCTTTCCAACCAGCTTCATCAGACCTTGCTGTGTTGAGAAATCTTTCTTGTTCTGCTTCAAATGAGCAGTCAGGTGGTTAATTCTATGGGTAAATAGCGCAATTTGAGACTCTGCAGAACCGGTATCTTCCTTTTTTTTACCGTACCCATGTTTCTTGAACAGATCTTGCTTGATTTCGGTTGTCAAATACATTGCAAAAATTTATTTTCTTGATTTAGGGTGCAAATATAGACCATTTAACACCGAATCTCAAAATCAATTAACAATTAAGTTGCTGGTTTTGACTGCAGTTTGCGGCTCAGATACCACTGTTTCAGCCGGTCGAGGAACACCCTATACGCATCAGCGTCGAAAATCCGGGCATCGACCCTGGCCTGTCTCAGGAATATAAGCCCGACGATCAGCAGGATAAAGTCAGCGGCCCAGATGCCGACCATGGGACTGAGAATCTCCTGCTTTGCCAGCTTTTCCCCCTGCATGTTCAGGAGATAGTAAATGATGAAGAAGAGGATCGAAATAAGGAAAGGAACCCCTAATCCGCCGCGCTTGATGATGGCGCCCAACGGGGCACCTATCAGGAACATGGCAATACACATGAACGAGCTTGCAATGATCTTGTGCCACTGGATCTCGAACACGATGCGCTCCTTGCCGTAATTTTCGATTGCCGCGTTGCTGTTCAGCACCTGGCTCTTCACCTGCCGTGCCATATTCGTCGCTGCCTGAACTACGTTCCTTCCAGCCGGTAAAAGATAGAGGCTGTCGACCTTTGCCATGAACGCAGAGTCCAGACTTGCCTGTGCGCTGTCGGTTTCATTACCAGGAGCTTCGGCCTGTGTGGCGACTGCAGGTTTGATGTCACGCCGGACAGCTCCTTCGGCCGACAGGCGTTTTGATCGCACTATCGGATTCAGCGCAGCACGCGGCGAGTCTGCAGCATCATTTTTCCTGGGCATGTACTTGTAACGGTTGATCGAGTCCCGCCGGTCTTTGAAGTCGCGGATATACTGCGGCATGGAAATGGAATCCTTGTTGAAATAAGTAAAATAGGTCGGAGTGTACAGGTAATGGTTGAGTTCCTGTTGCATCATTTCGTTGTTGATGGAGTCAATGTCCATGTCGAGTTCTGAAAGATTGCGCATAATGCGGTTGGACTCGAACCATTTCTTATCGGTTCGTTCCAACTTGAATGAGGAGAGATCAAACACTACCTGAGTCTTATCGAATTTGCTTCGGGTAAGCGTTTCAGCTTTGCTGTTCTTCTGGCCGGTCATTTCCTTTTCCGTGCTCGCCCCTTCCGTGTAGTTGTAGCCGTTGAAAAGCTCGAACTTCAGATAGCGTTCGTTCAGAATGGTCGACATTTTTCCGGAATCAGCAACCGTCACCTCTTTGTTGCCATCGTTCTTCCGGTGATCGTAGACGATGATATCCTTCAGGGTGATACCATCCGGAAACTTCTTGTTGACTTTGATGCTGACGTCGGGTAAGCCGTTGTAGAATGCTCCTTCGCGCAGATCCAGAGCGGGCTTTTTCTGTTTGATATCGTAAAGGAGGCTGTATGCCTCAAGCGCTGCTTTCGGAACAAGGTTATTGTTAATATAAAACGCAATGCCGGTGAGTATAAGGACGAAGAGGAAGATAGGCTGGATCGTTCTGACTAGGGAGATGCCGGCGCTTTTGATGGCCGTGAGTTCGAAGTGCTCTCCGAGGTTGCCGAAGGTGATCAGGGCCGACAACAGTACTGCCAGCGGCATTGCCACAGGCGTCATAAAAATCGCAAAATAAAACAGCAGCTGGCTCAGTACTTCCCATCCGAGATCTTTTCCAATGATGTCGTCAAAATATTTCAGCATGTGCTGGGTCAGGAGGATAAAGACGACGACCAGGAAGGTCATGATGAAGGGACCAATGAAGGAGGTAAGTATGAGCTTATCAATTTTTTTCATCAACCGTCGCCTGAATTTGGGCAAAGCTACTCAAAAATAAGACCAAATACTGCAGGTGTTAGAGAGGAACGAGGCCAGTTCTGCGGTGCGTCTGGTTATCAAAGTTGTCAACTGAAGAACACGATCCTGCGTTCGCAGGTAAACTTGAAATAAGAACTAAATCTGAGCAAGCGAAGCGGGTCCCGGCATGTGGAAGGATCCGAGACCATCCCGGATTTCGGGAAGTGAAGATCAAAGAAGAATTTGTAGCGCGGGGGGGAGTTGAACCCCCGACCTTTGGGTTATGAATCCAACGCTC
>CBFGXV010000022.1:0-12525 GCA_965652755.1 uncultured Chryseosolibacter sp.
CACAGATGGAATTCAGGACATCGGCAACATCAAATGCCTTGCTCTCAGACGCGATGCGCGAATAGAAAACCAGGTGCAACATCAGGTCCCCGATCTCTTTCTTTATTTCGGCAAGGTCGCCTTCAAGAATGGCATCGGAAAGCTCATAGGTTTCTTCGATTGTAAGATGCCTCAGCGATTCAAGTGTCTGTTTCTTATCCCAGGGACAGTTTTCACGCAATTCGTCCATGATGGTCAGCAACCGGTCAAAGGCCTTGAGTTTTTCCTGACGATTCACATCGGGTGTCACAATCGGTTTTTTCATAATAGCTCCAACAAATTCACGCAATGTAATAAATCCCGCTTTACGATCCCCCGGTAGAACATGTGTGTGCGCGCGAGCAAAGGAAAGGGTTTATGCAAGAGCAGACATCTGCGGACCTGCTGCACATACCCAAGAAATAACCAGTTTGCAGCTCAGAGGATTCAGCCGTGAGTACTGCACAAATCACTTATAAAGTTGTTAGATTTGCCACTCATATAAATAAGGACCAGTGGCATTAATAAAATCTATTTCCGGAATACGTGGAACCATCGGGGGGAGAACGGGTGATAACCTCACGCCCCTTGATATCGTGAAGTTTTCGGCGGCCTATGGAGCGTGGGTATTGAAGAGACCGGGGACAAAAAAAATCGTGCTCGGTCGCGATGCAAGGATCTCCGGCGAAATGGTGAACGACCTCGTCTGTGCGACACTCCAGGCTCTTGGGATTGATGTGATAGATCTGGGTCTTTCGACCACGCCAACGGTTGAAATGGCCGTTACAGCCGAAAACGCTTCCGGCGGTATTATCCTGACGGCGAGCCACAATCCGGTGCAATGGAACGCATTAAAATTGTTGAATGAAAAAGGCGAATTCATTTCGGGAGCCGACGGTGAAATGGTGCTGCGGATCGCCGAGGAAGAAGATTTCGATTTCGCGCAGGTGACCAAGCTCGGAAAGTATGAAAAGAAGGAAGGTTATATTCAAAAGCACATTGAACAGATCCTGAGACTACCGCTCGTAGATGCCGAAGCAGTCCGTAACCGGGGTTTCCGGGTCGTAGTTGACGCCGTGAACTCAACCGGCGGTATTGCTGTTCCCATGTTGTTAAGTGCCTTAGGTGTTACTGTCAGAGAACTGTATTGCGAACCTACCGGACATTTTCCCCACAATCCGGAACCCCTGCCGGAACACCTCACTGACATCAGCCGTGAGATTGTAAAAGGCAAGCACGACCTGGGTATTGTTGTAGACCCGGATGTCGACAGGCTCGCCATTGTGTGTGAAGATGGTTCGCCCTTCGGCGAGGAATACACACTCGTTGCCGTCGCCGATTATGTTTTGAATTCGGGAGAAAAGAAGAATGGGAATACTGTTTCTAACCTGTCCAGTACGAGGGCACTTCAGGATGTCACAGAGAAGGCCGGCGGGCAATATTTTGCATCCGCGGTGGGAGAAGTCAATGTCGTCACGATGATGAAGGAAAAGCAGGCCGTGATCGGAGGAGAAGGCAATGGAGGGGTGATCTACCCGGATCTGCATTACGGACGTGATGCACTGGTTGGAATCGCACTGTTTCTGACTCACCTCGCAAAATCGAAGATGTCAGCGTTGAGGCTTCGCATGAAGTATCCCAACTACTTCATATCCAAAAACAAGATCGAGCTGACCCGCGACATCAATGTTGATAAGATCCTCGACTATGTCAAAAAGAAATATCTGAAACAGCCCATTAACACCAGTGACGGTGTGAGGATCGAGTTCGATAAGGAATGGGTTCATCTGCGAAAGTCGAACACCGAGCCTATCATCAGGATATACGCCGAGTCGGACCTTGAAGCGAAAGCAGATCATCTCGCCAAAAAAATCATGACTGACATTAAAGAGATCATTTCCGAAAAACTGAAGAAGTGATCGGTCGAATCAAATGAATGTTTATCTAGACAACGCGGCAACAACACCGCTGGATCCCGAAGTATTCGAGGCAATGCGTCCCTACATGCTGGAACATTTCGGCAATCCATCCTCTACGCATTCGCACGGCCGTATCGTGCGAGCTGCCGTAGAATCAGCCAGAAAGAAAGTGGCTGAGCTCCTGAACTGTACTCCGGGAGAGATCCTTTTTACTTCGGGCGGCACTGAAGCTGACAACGCCATCCTGACGGGAGCAGTCCATTCATACGGAATAAAAAACATCATCAGCTCCCCCGTTGAGCACCACGCGGTAACCCATACACTCGACCACCTTCAAAAAAATCTTCAGGTAAATGTACATCACGTCCATCTGGACCAAAAGGGACATGTAGACCTGCACCACCTGGAAACCCTGCTGAAGGAACACAATAACGCTCTTGTATCACTCATGCATGCTAATAACGAGATAGGAAATCTTCTCGATATGGAGGCGGTGAGCGCCTTGACGGAAAAATACAGTGCTTATTTTCACTCGGATACAGTTCAGACCGTGGGCCACTACAGGCACAACCTGAAAGATATCAAAGTCCACGGCATGACTGGCGCCGCGCACAAGTTCCATGGCCCGAAAGGTGTTGGATTCATGTTCATCAGGAAGGATAAAAAAATTCTTCCCCTTGTTTACGGTGGCTCCCAGGAAAGAAATATGCGGGGAGGTACGGAAAACGTTTATGGGATAATAGGCCTGGCGAAGGCGCTCGAGATCGCTTACCGCGACATGGCGGATCACACGCGTTATATCAAATCCATCAAATCCAGAATGATCGAAAAGCTTCGGGCAGCTATTCCGGGAGTTAGTTTTCACGGTGATTCGGAAGATCTTGAACGCAGCCTTTATACGATTTTGAATGTCAGCCTTCCTGAGGCAGATGCGAATAATATGTTATTATTCAATCTCGACCTCCAGGGAATTTCAGCTTCCGGGGGTAGTGCTTGCTCCAGTGGGGCAACGCAGGGTTCTCATGTGCTTGGTGCCCTTTATCCCGGATCCGGACGTGGCGCCATCCGGTTCTCATTTTCAAAATACACTACGGCCGAGCACATTGATGTTGCAGTCGCAAAATTGGCCGAGTTAACGGGAGCGCTTTCTGCCGAGATCACGCGATCTCATCATATGCGCGGGTGAACATCTTCATCTCCTCGAGTGTGCCGATGCTTACGCGGCACCACGACTTGTTTTTGTAATCCCACACGCGGATGCTAATTCCTTTTTCTCCCATTTTCTTCATGATGTCGTAGCCATCTTTCTTTGGATCAAACATCACAAAATTGGTATGTGATTTTCCATAAAAGAGACCGCGACTGTCAAGGAAAGAGGTGAGGTGACGCATTGCCTCATTGTTTTTTCTGCGCGTCAGTGCCATAAAATCCCGGTCTCCAAGGGAAGCTTTCGCGGCTGCAAGGCCCGCCTGATTGGTCGGGATGCCCGGATGGTGCTTTGCGATCTTTCTCGTGATGTCGGGTTTGGCAATAATATATCCGATCCTCAAGCCCGCCAATCCATATATCTTCGAGAATGTCCTTGAAACAATTACGTTTCTGTCGCGCCTGACAAGATCTACCATCGAGATCTGCTGCGATGGTTCAAGAAATTCCAGATAAGCCTCGTCGGCAAATACCGGAGCCGTTGACGAGACCTCTTCGCAAAAGGCTCTTACCGTATTTGCATCAACCAGCGTTCCGGTCGGATTATTTGGATTGCAAACATACACGAGTCGCGTGTCCGCGCTCACGCGTGATGCGAGCAGGGAATAGTCGGTTTCAAGTTTGTCGTTGAGATCAACTTTGTCCCACTGGGCTGTATAAACCGATGCATAGTTCATCAACATCGGGAAAGTTGGATACGGAGACAGGATCGAACCTTCGGTCAGGCCGAACGCCGAACCGGTTGCGCACAGCAAGTCGCTCGACCCTGCACCGACAAGGATATAATCGGCGCTGACACCTTCGTGTTTTGCAAGGACTTCCTTAAATTCAGTCACAGTTTGAAATGGATATCGATTAGTCTCTGAAAGGACTTCCATCATGGCTTTGCGCGCAGCAGCTGAAGGACCGTAGGGGTTTTCGTTGGAGCTCAACCTTACTTTCATGTCTTTGGCAGCTGAGCTGTTCATGAACCTGGCTTCGGCTGGGCTTATCGGGGCAGCCATCAAATGATCGGCCAGTGTGGCGCTTATTGGCAAAGCTGCTGAAACCATCAGCGCTTTTTTCAGCCAGTCTCGTCGGTTTTCCATAGGGTGAGAAGAAAATTGTTTTGAACTGGTGTGAGTTCCATTAAGTTAACAACTTTCCGGACGATTAAAAAACAATGAAGTTATTCCTGGATGATCCCCATCTTCCTCATCAGGAACGTCGCATTCATTTTTTGAGCGATGCCGCGCTTGAGCTTGTAATCGAAGAACAATTGATCATGTTCGATGTTCGCTTCAAACGAATAGTTTCCAACTCTCCCTGGATATTCGTTCTCCAATTCACCCAAAGCCAGATCGTGTGTTGCAATCAGGACCATGCAAGGGTGGTCAACAAGCTGCTTGACCAGGGCAACGGAGCCAGCTTGTTTATCGGTTGAGTTTGTACCCTTCAGGATCTCGTCAAGCAATATCAGGAGCGGAGTGCCTGCGCGCAACTCGTCCATAATCGATTTCAATCTGTCAAGTTCAGCGTAGAAGTAGCTTTGATTTTCTTTCAGCGAATCAGCCGTGCGCATTCCCGATCTGATCTCAATCAAAGGGCAGCGAAATGACTTTGCGCAGACGGGGGCGCCTGCCAGGGCCAGCACAACGTTCGCGCCAAGAGAACGCAGAAAAGTACTCTTGCCAGCCATATTTGCGCCAGTGATGATCATGATCGAGTGATCCCGGCTCAGATGTACGTCGTTCACTACCCTTTCTTTTTCTTCGATTAAAGGATGGCCAAGCGCGGTTGCTGAAAGGTCGCGGTCCGTGTTTATTTCTGGAAACGAAAATAGTGTGTGGTTGAAAGAAAATCCGCCAAGACTACAAAGGACTTCCGCTTCGCGTACGATATCCAGCCAGCGAGAAAGATCGGCGGCATTCTCATACTTCCATTTTTCAAGGCGATAAACAAACTGCAGATCGTATAAAAGCAGGCTGTTTACAAAAAGATTTGTCATGCTGTTTAAGCGCGCGTCGAAAGCGCTGACAAGCGACGCAAGTTTTTTTACCCTTCGATCCGCCTCGCCGGCTTCTTCACCGAGCCGCCGCATGAGCGGGGAATGATGCTCTTCCTTTCGGATCAGATACAACATGCCCCCGTAGTTTTGTAAGAGGTTTTTCTTATGGCTGATATATTGATGAAATGCGTTGACACGCTTCAGGTGAAATCCAAGGAAGACCCATTGCAAGCCTGCTGCAAGAACCGCATATGGTGTAATGCCGTCGAGGAAGATGGCCAGGATGATGAGCCCCATAGTCACCACCGGAAATACGTTCAGGACGAAACGATAAAATGGTTTTCCGTAGATAAAAGCGGGCTCATTCAGCCATTGATTTAGCTGGCGCTCATCATCCGGCTGCTCGTCAGTCTGCATGCTCAGTGCATGGAGTTCGTGCCGGAAATCTGTTTTACCTGCGAGTTCCGAAATTGCCTGCTGCCATGATAAGATGTCACCAGTGGTTTGGGGCTTCGACGAAAGGCGTTTCGCCAGTAAGTTTTTGCCGCCGCGTGTATTGCATCGGCTGATGTACTGGAAGAGTGAGCCTTCTCCGAAAATATCCAGATCATGTGTATACGGATGATGGATGTTAATAAATTCCGATCCGCTGCTGTTGTGCGAGAAATCGCCGTCGAGAGTGTGCAGTTCATGCTTCTGGACCGTGCTCAGATTCTGAAGATGTACCTTCTGCTCAAACAGGCCGCCATGCTTCCGAACCAATACAATGAAGGCAATAAGAAAGGGGGGAAGAAAATAAAAAAGCGCGTGGTTGCGCAATCCAAAGTACACTAATGCAAGAAAGATCAACGCTACCGCCAGGCGCAGGTTGGAAATTATATTGATCTTTTTACTGATCAATTTCAGTCTTGCGGTGAAGAGGTCTTTTCTTTTCTGATAGAAATCCCGGAGATCGTCGCGCGTCATTAAAGCAGGGCCTACAGTAAACGTTCAATAATTCTTATTACTTCTTTGAGAGCCGCCTCATCCTCGCTGCCGAAGTCGTTTAAGGCGTCGCTATCTACATCGAGGATCAGCATTACTTCTCCGCTTTTCAACGCCGGAAGGACGATTTCAGATCGCGAAGCAGAACTGCAGGCAATATGTCCCGGGAATTCATCGACGTTCGGCACAATAATCGTCTTCTTTTCTTTCCATGCTGTGCCGCAAACTCCATTTCCGAAATCAATACGCGTACATGCAATGGGTCCCTGGAAGGGACCCAGCACGAGCTGACCTTTTTTTACCAGGTAAAAACCGACCCAGAAAAAATCCATCGTTTGTTTTAACGCCGCAGCAATATTTGCAAGATTGGCTATGAGATCTTCCTCGCCATGGACGAGGGCTTCCAGCTGGGGCAGGAGTGTTTTGTACCTTTCATTCTTATTTTTGGAGCGCGATAAAATAAGTTCTTCTGCCATGATCAAATGTTTTCAAGTTGTTCCTTCGTCCGTTCATTTATCACATTTCCGGTGTTCAAAGTCGAGGCGGGTTCAAACAAGAGGATCTCAACCGTGTCGTCAGCGACAGGCCGGTGTTCGGTTTTTCTAGGCACAATGATGAATTCTCCTTCCTTTATTTCTATTGTCCGGTCTCTGAATTCCATTTTCAGCACTCCTGTAAGCACCATGAACATTTCATCCTCCTCCTCATGGTGGTGCCACACGAACTCTCCATGTAGCTTAACCACCTTTATGTGTTGACCGTTGAGTTCACCTATGACTTTTGGCGACCAATATTCGCTGAAAAGTCCGAGTTTCTCCCGGACATTGACTTTGTCAACTGCCATATTGATTTGTAATGAAACAGAAATATAGGCACAAACGATTCATGAACGGGAAAGTTTCCAGTGCTGAACTTCCCAGGCGCATATTGTTGCTGTTTTTCACTTTCGAGGTATCATGATCTTTAGCCAGTCACTGTCGAGCTTTCGTAATCGCTGCGTTGTCCCGGCAATGTTTGGCGCTGGTACCCCGCGTTCGAACTTTTTGGGAGAGATAAAAATGCGCGCTTCGTCCCAGAGGTCGGCTTTGATGAAACTGGTTAATAGTTGTGCTCCGCCTTCTACGATCACTGACTGGATATTTTGTTGGAAAAGGTCTTTTACCACACCGTCGAGAAAATTTTGTTCCTTGACAATGATAAATGCCAGGTTTGCATCGGCCTGCTCCTTTACAAGGTTGTAACAGATGGTCTTTTGAGACCGGTCAAAAAGATGCTGGTTAGACCCCAGTTTCAGATGACGATCAATTACTATTCTGACCGGATCGCGGCCGGTCCAATCTCTGACGTTGAGCCGCGGATTGTCATACCAGGCTGTTCCGGATGCAATGAGTACAGCATCTTCTTCGGTCCTCCATTTATGCACGAGCTGGCGCGAGTAGTCATCGCTGATCCATTTCGAGTCATTGTTTGTCCTGGCGATGAAACCATCGGACGTTTCCGCCCATTTCAAAATAATGTAAGGTCTTCTCTTCCCGATGTACGTGAAGAATCGCCTGTTCAGATCAGCGCCTTCGGTTGATAAAATATCCTGCGTCACCGTAACACCGGCTGCCCGAAGCTTTCGGATCCCGTTCCCGGACACCAGCGGGTTTACATCCCTGTTTGATATCACAACGTGGGGTATCCCGCATTTGATGATGAGATCGGCGCACGGCGGCGTTTTTCCGGTATGCGAGCAGGGCTCAAGGTTTACGTAAAGCGTGCTGTCCCTGAGAAGGCTCTTATCTGTGACCTCGTTAATGGCATTCACTTCTGCGTGTGGCCCGCCGTACTTCTTGTGCCATCCTTCGCCAATTATTTTTCCCTCATGAACGAGCACACTACCGACGAGGGGGTTTGGACTCACATTTCCGCTACCGTTCTGGGCGAGCTCAAGCGCGCGTTTCATAAACGTCTCGTGCAGAGTAGCATGAGAAAAATCGCGCTGCGGATGGCCAGGTTTGTCCATAAATAAAATTGTCGAAAATTTACCGAGATTTCCTTACAAATCTTCTCCTTTGTGGAAATCCTCCAATGTCTGTTGAAGATATCTTGTTGGATGTCGCATGAAGAATTCCAAAGCAGTCTTCCATGAACTTGTTGAAAAGATCACCCTGCCGGAAAACCGGGACGAGATCAGGAGCATCGCGTTCATTTTGATCGAAAGCATGTTTGGTTTGAGCAAGGCTGATGTCATGTCGGGAAAATTCATAGATGTGCGTCCGGAAGATGACTCCGTGCTCGGGAATTGGGTGGAAAGGCTCAATGATCACGAGCCAGTACAATACATCGTGGAACAAACTTACTTTTACGGACGCAAATTTTTTGTCGATTCCTCCGTTCTGATCCCGCGCCCTGAAACTGAAGTACTTGTCAGTGTTATTTTATCCAGCGCCAGAGGACTCGGTGGGAAGCAGGGAAAAAAGATTCTGGACATCGGCACCGGGAGTGGTTGCATCCCAATCACTTTGGCGCTTGAATGGCCGGGTTCAACAGTGTATGCCACTGACGTAAGCCCGGCCGCATTGCAGATCGCACGAAGAAATGCGGCAGCCCACAAAACGCAAATTAATTTTTTGGAACACGATATTCTTCGGGAGACAATTCCCTTCGGGAATCTGGATGTTGTCGTCAGCAATCCACCCTATGTTACGAGAATTGAAAGTGCGGATATGGAACCAAATGTCCTACGGTATGAACCGCACAATGCGCTCTTTGTTCCGGACAACGACCCGCTGATCTTTTACAGAGAGATCCTTCGCAAGGCGAAAGCGGCGCTGGCCGAAGCCGGACTTGTTGCTTTCGAAATAAATGAAAAGTTTGGAGCGGAGGTCGCCGGGCTATTTAAGAAGAACGGATTCACTGAAGTGCAGGTCTTAACGGACCTGAATGGGAAACCTCGTGTGGTTTGCGGTAAAAACGGGGAGGGCCCAGCTGCGCATCCCTGATCCCGCGACATGGAAATTGTTTACATTGGCCCACGATTATGAATGTTTCCTTCATCGGTTCAGGTAACCTTGCGTGGCACCTGGCGCCCGCGCTCGACAACACGGAGTTTGCCGTACGTGAAATTTACAGCCGTCAACAAAAAAATGCCGAGGCGCTTGTTCGTCGCCTGTACGATGCCAGGGTTTGTTCAAGCCTCGATTTTTCGACCAGCACGTCTGAAATATTTATTATTTCTGTATCGGACGATGCCATCGATTATATTGTCCGTGGATTAATCCTGCCTCGGAATGCCATTCTGCTGCACACGTCTGGAAGTCAACCGATCAGCCTTCTCAATTATGCCGCCACTCATAGAACCGGCGTATTCTATCCGCTTCAAACGTTTACGAAAAGCCGTAAAGTTGATTTCAAGGACATTCCCATTTTTATTGAGTCTGAGGATAGACAGACCAGAAAGGTAATGACCGATATGGCGAAAGCCATCAGCAAGAACGCCTATGAAATATCGTCCGCTCAGCGCATAGCCTTGCACGTGGCGGCAGTCTTTGCCTCGAATTTTACGAACCACATGCTGACGATCTCACGCGAGATACTGCACGACAGCAAGCTTGAATTTGACTGGTTAAAGCCGCTTGTCGCGGAAACCATAAACAAGGCCTTAAGCCTCGGTCCGGAACAATCCCAAACAGGTCCCGCAAAAAGAGGGGATCTGGAGATCCTGGACAAACATGTCGTCTTCTTGCAAGCGGATGAGGCAGTAGCTGAAATCTATCGCGTCATCAGCCAGAACATTGTGGACCGTTATGCGTGATGTGGCGTTCTGCTGAAATGCTTTTTTGCTATTCAGGAACGCGTAACTTTGCGTCGCAAACCCGAGATACATGCCCGAACTGAATATGCACCGCCGGCCGAGACGCAACCGCAAAAGCCAGGTGATCCGCGATATGGTGGAGGAAACCCGTGTCAGAACCAATGACCTCATTCTTCCCATTTTTCTTATCGATGGAAAAAACAAAAAGACCGAAGTTGCCTCAATGCCGGGAATTTTTCGACTGACGACCGACCTGGTCCTGAAGGAGGTTGAGGAGTGCATGAACCTCGGTATTCGCGCTTTTGATATTTTCCCCGCGGTAGAAGACCAATTCAAGGATAAAACAGCTACAAAGAGCTATGATCCCGACTTCTTTTACCTGAAGGCATTGCGCGAGGTCAAGAAGCGATTTCCCGAGGCTTGTATAATGACAGACGTGGCGATGGATCCGTACAGTTCTGACGGTCATGACGGACTGGTAAAGGATGGGAAGATCGTCAATGACGATACGCTTGAGATTTTGGGACGGATGGCCCTGGCTCAGGCAGAAACAGGCATCGACATCCTTGGCCCCAGCGATATGATGGACGGCCGCGTGGGTCATATACGCAACATCCTCGATAAAAACGGTTTCACTGAGGTTTCGATCATGAGCTACACCGCGAAATATGCTAGCGGCTTCTATAATCCTTTCAGGGATGCTCTTGACTCTGCTCCGAAGTTCGGAGACAAAAAAACTTACCAGATGAATCCTGCCAATCGGCGCGAGGCGCTCATTGAAGCTGAACTTGACGCCGCTGAAGGTGCCGATTTTCTGATGGTGAAGCCCGCGCTGGCTTACCTCGATATTATTTCCGATCTCAGGCAGCACTCGATGCTACCCATCGCCGCCTATAATGTGAGCGGGGAATATTCGATGATCAAGGCAGCGGCACTCAAGGGGTGGCTCGATGGCGACAGGGTAATGAACGAATGCCTGCTCAGCATCAAACGCGCCGGAGCCGATATCATCCTGACCTATTTCGCCAAGGAATTCGCCAGGGCTGCGAAGTGATCAGCGCGTCGAGCCGCCTTCAATGAATGGGCCGTAAAATATCGCATTCAACAGGAGTTTGTTGGTGCCGAACCAAAATGCGCGGAAAGCCAGGTTATCTGTAAATCCAATAATTCGCCCCCGGCCCATTGCCGAGACGCCGGCGACTGAAGCTTCCCTGATCTTTTCATAATTCTGCTTTGAAATGTATCCGCTTAAGATCGGGTCGGCGGTAAATACGATCGGATTCGCGTACACATTTTTTGACTTCTCCATGTAAATGTTGTTGCCTTTGAATACTGGCAAATTGCGCTGATAGTATCCATAGAGAAGTGGATGCGTCAGGTCGACTGTTGCCTGAAAAATCGCGCCGCTCGTTGCCTGCGCGCCGCGTGAGAATTCGATGTCTGCGTAAGGCCTGGCCGGCCTGAGCTCGTCCGACTTGTCCTCCGCTTTTTTCATTTCAAATTTTCCCAGTCCTGCAGTGTGTAGCCACGTGAGCGCATTCTCCAGTCCGATGACGATGCCTCCGTTTTGAATCCATGCCTTGAGTTTTTCTCTGGCGGCATCCGTCACACTTCCATAAGTGCCCTGCGGAAAGATCAGCGTGTTGTATTTAGTGATGTCTGCATTATTGAATACCGTTAACGGCATGAGCGTAACGGGCATCCGGAAACGAGTGTCCAACAGGTGCCAAATTTCTCCAGCATCGTTCGGGGTAACGCCATCACCGACAAGCATTGCTATCTGGGGTTTCCTCACAGGTCTGAACGCAAAGCTTCCGAGACTGGCGCCGGCATAGTCCAAACCAGTCTGGAACGAATACACGTCGATGCCGTCTTCCCTCATGATCTCGTCGATGAGAAAGTCAATCTGCTGGGAGGGTTTCGCCTGCGCGCTGAGCGGAACCATGACAGAACCTCTTTCGAATCTTTTTCCGCTCGTGTGATTGAACGGGCTGGTAGCTACTTTTAATTGCACACCAGCGTCGAGCAGACGGTACATTGCCCTGTGCGTATAATATCCCGTGGGCTCAAACACATACGCATATTGGCCGCGTCCGCCAATCAATTTTCCCGGCGGAATTGTAAAGTCGGTTATCTTTTCACCCGGCGCCGGTATCGATCGGAGCTCCTCAAATTCCACTCCGGCAGCAAGGGACAAAGTCCAACTTGAAATATCATAGAAGAGGCTATCCTGAAATGCCTTTCTTTTTTCAAACATGCTCTTCAATAATTTGTATTGAGGCTGATTGACCGGCACGATAAAACTATTTGCAGCCTCAAAGGTCTTTCCATTGAAACTGTGATTGGCCGATGCTCTGAACACACTGATGTCGTGACGGGCAATGATCTCTGCGAGCTGATACGCTCTGGCTCTGTCTCTTGATCCGAAGATATACGCTTTGATGCGATCTTTCCGGCTTTCAGCAGCGGCATCGAGAAAGAACTGGCGCTGATACACCAGGAGTTCCTGGCGCATGGATGACACTGGCTTCAGGGAGCTCATCGCCGCCGTGAATTGATTCCTGATAGTGAACGGAAAGGTCAGAATCCCGTTTTCACTTTCCTGTTTGTGT
>CBFGXV010000023.1:0-12340 GCA_965652755.1 uncultured Chryseosolibacter sp.
ATTTTCCTTTGGTTGCCAGCTCCGCTTTCAATTGTCTGATGGTTTTTGCAAAAGCATCGGCATTCGCCTTGGAGGATTTCAGCGATCGCTCGAGTTCATCAATCCTGCTCTCTGTATTGCGGATATGTTGGTTAAGCTCTTCCATCCTGCCCGTGTAGTCGTCGTACGGCGTGCCTTCAACAAGGTTAACACGCAGCAGATGCCGGGTGGCGTCGATGGAGTCGAGCAGCGTTCCGATTTCCGCAAGGGTCTGCGAGGTCTCGTGACTTTTTTCCAGTTCAATTCTCAGGGAGTCAACCTGAGACTGGAGCGCTTCCTTCTCTTTCGTTTCGCATGAAAGGAAGAAGGCAGGTATCAACAGAAGATACAGCAGCTTTTGAGACATAATGTGGGGTTTGAATTTCTATCACAAAAATAGAAATTTCCGCGCCCTGCTTCAGCGCTGCGGGTGAATTAAATTGATTATCGTCCTCCGGCCGCGCAAATTGCCCGATCGTGCGCGTCCGAACATTCTTTGGGTTTCTTTTTGTCATTCCTAAAAGGCACTTAAATTTGCCCCCGTTAAGCCGGATGCAGCAACAGAAACGCCCTAAATGCCCAAATTAATAACCACGCAAACGCGTATTGCAGACCTGGGCAAACCCCGGGTTGTGATTATCGGAGGTGGTTTTGGGGGACTGGAGGTAGCGAGGAAGCTGGTGAAGTCCAAAACCCAGACGGTCCTGTTTGACAAGTACAATCACCACACGTTCCAGCCACTTCTTTACCAGGTAGCCACATCGGCCCTCGAAACAAGTTCGATCGTATTCCCCTTCCGGAAGCGTTTTGCCAACGCGAAAGATTTCTATTTCCGCCTTGCGGAAGTAACAATGATCAAGCCCGGAAGCAATTGTATTGAAACCTCCATCGGAAGCGTCAAGTACGATTATCTGGTAATCGCCACCGGCGCGGAGACGAACTTCTATGGACTTCAGGATGTCGAGAAGAATGCGCACCCGATGAAGACGATCATCGACGCGATCAAACTGCGAAACATCATCATCAAGAATTTTGAAGTAGCGCTGCTCGTCGAAGAGGAGGAAGTGATGAACAGCTACATGGACTACGTCATCGTCGGGGGCGGGCCCACCGGCGTCGAACTCGCCGGCGCAATCTCCGAGCTGAAAAAATATGTTTTCCCCCGAGACTATCCGGAGCTCGACGTCACGAAAATGGATATTCACCTGGTTGAAGCCACACCTCGGCTTCTCAATGGTATGTCGGAAATAGCCGGGCAAAAAGCGCTTGAATACCTGCAAAAAATGGGTGTGCACGTTCACCTGAATGCAGCTGTCAAATCTTACGACGGTTACGAAGTGGTGTTTAGCTCAGGACAACGCCTCGTCAGCAAAACGCTGATCTGGGCTGCCGGCGTGAAAGGAAATCCCGTTGCAGGCCTTACGGCCGAAAGCCTTGGACGGTCATCCCGGCTGCGCGTGGATGCGTTCAACCGCGTCAAGGGATATGAGAACATTTTTGCTATCGGGGATGTCGCCCTCATGGAAGGAGATCCGGGCTTCCCGAATGGTCATCCCATGATGGCGCCACCTGCCATGCAGCAAGGCGAGCAGCTCGCAGAGAACATCGACCGGCTGATTCACAACAAACCCATGACTCCTTTCCGCTATAAGGATAAGGGAGCGATGGCCACAGTTGGTAGAAACAAAGCGGTGGTCGACCTGAAGAATTTACGTTTTCAGGGATTTTTCGCTTGGTTTGTATGGATGTTCGTCCACTTGCTATCGCTTATCGGATTCAGGAACAAGATTTTCGTTTTTATAAACTGGTTTGTGAGTTATTTCTCCTATGACAAAAGCAACCGGCTTATTATCGCCCGTCCTAAAGACGGCATACACTGACAATGGCTGAATCCAACAACAAACATCACAATAAGTTATCCGCCGCGGGAATCCTGATTGCCTTTGGAATTATTTACGGCGACATCGGAACCTCTCCCATATATACGTTCCGCTTTATTGTGGGTGCCCATGAGATTACCGAAGATCTTATCCTCGGCGGCCTGTCGTGCGTATTCTGGACACTGACGCTTATAACTACTTTCAAATATGTGTACCTCGCACTCAGCGCAGACAATAAAGGGGAAGGTGGAATTTTTGCCTTGTATGCCCTGGTAAGAAGATATAAATCGCGGTGGGTGATCTACCCTGCCGTGATCGGTTGTGCGACGCTGATTTCAGACGGATTCATCACTCCCGCGATCAGTGTCACGTCCGCCATCGAAGGTCTGCGCGCCATTGATCCGGGAATTTCCACTTACACGATCATCACCATCGTCATTATCATCCTTGTTGCCCTGTTCATATTTCAGCAATTCGGAAGTACGATCGTCGGCCGCACATTCGGACCCGTGATGATATTGTGGTTCACTTTCATCGGCATCATTGGATTTACCCACCTCATTCACAAACCTGAAATATTAAAGGCCGTAAACCCGGTCTACGCGTTCGACTTGCTGGCGAAATACCCGGGAGGATTCTGGATCCTCGGCGCGGTTTTCCTTTGCACTACCGGAGCTGAGGCGATGTACTCAGACCTGGGCCATGTCGGCAAAAGCAACATCCGCGTGGGTTGGGGATTTGTCAAGCTCTCACTGCTGCTGAGTTATTTCGGACAGGGAGCGTGGTTATTGGAGCATCAGGGTCAAACGCTTGGAAAGACATTACCGTTTTTCGAGATCATGCCGCAGCACGAACTGTTCCTGATCTTTGGTGTCATCCTCGCGACCATGGCAACCATTATTGCCAGCCAGGCCCTCATATCGGGCACCTTTACCCTGGTGAACGAAGCGATGAAACTGAAGCTATGGCCTGCAACCCGTGTGCGCTATCCATCTCAGGTCAAAGGTCAGATCTACATCCCTGCGATCAACTGGATACTTATGCTCGGGTGTATCCTCGTGGTCCTTGTTTTTCAGGAGTCCGCAAAGATGGAAGGAGCCTATGGGCTGGCGATAACATTCGACATGCTCATGACATCGTCCCTTCTGGTTTATTACTTCGCGGCTTCGCGAAAGTCAACCTTCCGGGCCATCATGCTCGGGATCCTGCTGTTCGCAATCGAGGGTGCATTCCTTGTTTCCAACCTCAGCAAATTCTCGCACGGCGGATGGTTCACGTTTACCATCGCCGGATTTTTCTTTATCATGATGTATATCCTGCTGCACGCGAGAAAGCTGCGGACGCGCCATACAGAGTTTGTGGATTTGAAACACTACGTTGGAATGATACAGGATCTGCAGGCTGACGAGACTATTCCAAAGGAAGCGACCAACCTCGTGTACCTCGCAATGGCCGACAGCAAACGCTACATCGACTCGAATATCATTTACTCCATGTTCAAAAAGCGCCCGAAACGCGCTGACGTTTACTGGTTCGTACATGTGGATACCGTCGACAATCCATTCACCAGCAAATATGTGATTGACACGATCATTCCAAAGAAGTGTTTCTTCGTAACGATCAAGCTGGGATTCAAGACCGACCATCGCGTGAACCTGATCTTCAACAAGATCATTCATGAAATGGCGGATTCGGGAGAGATCGATCTGACCAGCCCCTACCCTGCCCTTCACAAGTACAGCATGATGGCTGATTTCAAATTCATCATTCTTCATTCATGGGCATCGTCCGACAGCGTGATCTCGAATTTTGACCGGTTGATCATCCAGGGTTACCGGATGCTGAAATCCCACAGTCTCTCAACGGAAGAGCTATACGGAATTGAGGCAGCCAATCTCGAAGTTGAAAAAGTGCCTATTCAGGTCGGTCCCCAGGCGAAGATCAAGATCAAACGCGATCGCGAAGGGTAGTGCAATCAATTCCGCAACAACCGGCACTCCTTCGTGCCCGTGCATGTTGCGTGTAACCAGGCAGTTGATACTATCCTTTCCGTGATCACTCCTTGGCCTGCCTGTTTAAAGCCGCAAACAATCGCGAAGCGCCTTCCGTGACAACGACGCTGTTGCGGAGGACTTCAGGATGCAGGATTTCCACCCAGCCATCCATCACTTCTCCTGTTTCGATAGCAACGATGTTGTAATCACCATTGCTGTCAGTGATTACAAATCTCCTGTTGTTTTCACTGACTATAGCCCGGGCAGGCAGCGCATAAACGCTATCATCGCCGACCAATATCTCCGCCTCCAAATACATGCCGGGTTTCAGCTTGTCCTCGCCGGTTTGAATGTGACCATGAATATCAAAGGTGCGCGCGTCGTCATTTTTCTTGGGACTTACCAGGGAGACACTCCCCGTGAAGGACTCACCTTTCGCACCCGCGGGCCGGAATCGAACCACTTGCCCCCTGGAAACGCGGGTTATATCTTGTTCAAAGACATTGAGCTGAAAATGCAGGTCCCGCATGTCGACAACTTCGAAGATAACTTCACGTGGCTCCACGAACTGACCGGGATGGTGGTTCACATTGGTCACGTATCCTGTGATCGGCGATCGCAGGCTGATGACCGATTGAATATTTCCCTTCTCGAGCTCCGCAAGGTTTATGCCCACCAGTTTCAACTGCGCTCCCAAGCCGGCCAGCCTGGCCGTTAGAACATTAAATGTCGATTCGCTCTCCTGAAACTTCTTCACTGCGGTAGCTTGCTGTTCGTCCAGAAGCCGCTGGCGTTCAAACTCCTGTGACGCGAACTTTAACTGCCCGGATGTTTCAAGGTAAGACTGTTGCAGCACGATGTACTCCGGGTTGCTCAATTTGGCGAGCACGGTTCCTTTTTTAACGAATATGCCGGGAACCATGTCGGTGTCGACAATGTACCCTCCCAATGGCGCCGTCACCGAAGCCATACCCTGAGGCGGGATTTCAACCTCGCCGGTGCACGAAATCACATCCGCAATCAACCTTAATTGCAGCCTTCCGGTCTCTATTCCAGCCATGTCTTTCTGTTCGACGCTGAGAAAGCTTACGCTGGCATCCGCTTCGGTCGAAACCTGTTCATTATTTACGCAAGCGGAGAAGATCATCGCCGTAGCGCAGAGTACATTAAATAGTTTGTTGGTTTGCATAGTATTATTCACCTAAATATTCCAATTGAATGACCGAGAGATTATAATTTCGCAGCATTTCGAAGTAATCAAGACGCGTCTGCGTGTAGCGTTCAAGACTTTGCAGGTATTGAAAGAAATCAATTTCGCCTGCGTTCATTTGCAACGTCGCAGTTCTTTGAATGATGCCGGCGTGCCCGAGGCCCTGTTCCTGATAATACAAAAGCATCTTCTCATATTTCCTTGTATCGGAAAGCGCCTTAGCCCTGGCGTTAGAGAGACGCTTTAGCCCGATGTTCAGCTCCTCCTGCGCCTGCAGACCCCTGATCCTTGAACGTTGGATGCTGGCCTGCTGCGGCCTGAACCACAACGGTATGGCTATTTCAACTGACCAGCCCTGCAATCCCTTAAACCTGATATCGGTGTCGGTAATATTCTGGCGGAAATAACCTATGCGCAGCTCGGGAAAGAGGAGCGCTTTTTCAATGCCGGCTTCAGCCCGTCTGACTTCCGTTTCTTCCTGTAATATGCTGATCGCCGGGTGTTCCTGTTGACCCGCATCCTGCAGCACGAGCTTCATAAGCGTATCTTCACGCGCCAGGATGTTTCGCTCCGTTGCCAGAAGGAACTGCAGTTGCGCATGGGCCTGTTTGCGATTTTCGGATTGCAGTGTAAGCTCATTTCTCAGCTCGTACAGCTTGTTTTCGATCATAGTCTTTTCAAGCAGACTGCTCTCACCGAGCCGATATTGAAGGTTTGCGCGGCTTTCGAAATCCTCATAAAAAGAAAGCTGGCGCTCTAACTCCCTGACTACTTGTCCGAGATAAAGGAACTCCTGCCATGCGTTGCGAACCGAGAAGATCAGATCGCGTGCTGTCAACTCCTGCTTCTCTTCAGCTACCCGTATCTGATGTCGCGCGAGCCTGGACCTTTGGAAATGAGCCGGGATGCTTCCCAGCCCCTGGCTGATTTCCAGGAATGGATCGGTCGCGGCGCTGTTTATCTGACCGTATTGCAGACCTGCATTCATCGAAGGCAACCGCAGCGAACTTTTACGCAAGCTTCTTTCCGCTTGAACTTCGAGGTCGGCAATCCGCACTTCCGGATTTTGCTTCAACGCGAGCGCAACGGCTTCCTCTTCGCCAACCAGAAGCTTTTCATCATCCTGTGCTGCGGCGGGGTAAGAGAGTACCGCGAGAAATGCAATGACGAGCGCCGGCGACAAACTCTTTCGTGCCCTCCTTCGGGAGTATCGTTCAAGACCGCGATACAACACCGGAAGCACTACAAGGGTCAACAGGGTTGCGCTTACAAGACCACCGATCACTACCGTGGCCAGGGGTCGCTGCACCTCTGCGCCCGCGGTATTGGATAAGGCCATCGGAAGGAAACCAAGCGCGGCCACCGAAGCTGTCATGATCACGGGGCGAAGCCGGACCATTCCTCCTCTGATGATCACATCCTCAAGACTTAATTTTCCCTCCGCCTTCAGATCATTGAAGTAGCTGATCAGCACGATGCCGTTCAGCACGGCAACACCAAACAGCGCGATGAACCCAACGCCTGCGCTGATGCTGAATGGCAGGTCGCGCATCCACAACGCAAGGATTCCGCCGATAGCAGAAAGCGGAACCGCGGCAAAGATCAGTAACGCGTATTGGAAGGAGCCGAAAGCAAAATACAGCAGGACGACTATCAAGAGAAGCGCTATGGGCACGGCGATCATCAGGCGTTGCTTTGCCTGCTGAAGGTTCTCAAAATCTCCGCCATATGTTATGTGATAGCCCGGCGGAAGATCGAGCTTGTTAAGTTCCCGCTGGACTTCCTGCACGAGACTTTCGATGTCGCGCCCCCTGACATTTATACCCAGTGTTACCCGTCGTTTCGTATCATCGCGCGAGATCTGCGCCGGTCCCACAGCCTGCTTCACATTTGCCAATTCACTTACAGGGATCAGTTGACCTTCCGCGTTTTTCACAAACAGAATGTCGAGATTAAAATCCGCACGGTGTTGTTTATTCAAACGCACGACGAGATCAAATTTTCTTTCGCCCTCAAATACTACACCAGCCTGCTCGCCGGCAAATGCGGCACGAATGACGGTATTGAGTTCCTCAATGGAAATCCCGTATTGCGCGATGCGCTGGCGATCATATTGAACAACCAGTTGTGGCAACCCATCGGTTTGCTCCACCACGATATCAGCAGCTCCGGGAATACGCGCAGCAATACCGGCAGCCTGCACAGCCTTCTCATGCAGGATCTCCATATCGTCGCCATAGATCTTGACAGCAACGTCGGTCTTTGCTCCCGTCATGAGCTCATTGAAACGAAGCTGAATAGGCTGGGTGAAATCAAAAGAAGCGCCGATGATCGTTTGAAGCTTTCCTTCCATCAGCCCCACGAGCTCTTCGCGTGTTTCAGCCGAGGTCCACTCATCCTTTTCTTTCATGACGATCATAATATCCGCCAGTTCAACGGACATCGGGTCGGTTGGGACCTCGGCCGTTCCGATCTTTGAGACCACTTGTTTTATTTCCGGAAAGTTTTGAAGAAGGATCTGCTCCGCCTGCGTTGCCGTGCGGATACTCTCATCCAGTGATGATCCCGTCGGCAATGTCATTTGCATGGCGATATCACCTTCCTCGAGCTGCGGGATAAAGACTCCGCCGAGACGGGTAAAGACAAAGATGCTGACAATTAAAAGCCCCCCTGCAATTAATATCGTCGGCCCGGGGTGAGCGAGGGCTTTGCGAAGTCCCGGTTCATACACGCGTTCGAACGTCGTCATGATACGATCTGATATGTTCTTCTTTGCCGTTACATCCTTGCTCAGAATAAGGGCTGACAACATCGGCACATACGTCACAGAGAGAATAAGGGCGCCGAGGATGGCGAAACTTACAGTCTGCGCCATCGGCCGGAACATTTTGCCTTCGATGCCGGTGAGGGTCATGATTGGAATGAATACAACCACGATGATGAGCACGCCGAACGCGGCGGACTTGTAAATGGATGAGGCCGATCTTACCACAACAGCATCCATCTGTTGCCCGGTCAGCTTCGAACCTGCATGATAAACGACCAGCGAATGCAAAATCCCTTCCACGATGATGACCGCGCCGTCTACCACGATACCAAAATCAAGGGCACCCAAAGACATCAGGTTGGCTGACACTCCGAAGAGGTGCATCATAATAAATGCAAACATCAGTGAAAGCGGAATGACAGATGCAACGATAAACCCGGCGCGCAGATTACCCAGGAGAAGGACCAGTACGAAGATCACGATCAGTCCGCCTTCAATGAGATTTTTCTTGATCGTACCGGTTGTGCGCGCCACGAGTTCCGAACGATCGAGGTACGGCACAATCCGGATGCCTTCCGGTAATGACTTCTGTACGGCCGCGACACGCTCGTGAATGTTATCGAGAGTTTCCGATGAGTTGGCGTCTTTCAACATGAGTGTAATTCCGCCAACTGCCTCGCCCTCTCCATTTTTTGTCATCGCCCCGTAGCGCGGAGGATAGCCATCCTCGATGGTTGCAACCTGGCGCAGAAGCACTGGCGTACCTTCTTGCTGCACGACGATATTGGCGATGTCTTCAATACTCTTAACTACACCTTCGGCCCGTATATAAATAGCGTTCGCTCCCCGTTCGAGGTAACTCCCCCCGGTGTTCTGATTGTTGTTGCCGAGAGCGCGAAGGATGTCGTGAATTGTCAGATGAAAACTGCGCATGCGCGCCGGGTCGACGGAGACCTGGACCTGGCGGAGGTAACCGCCAAAGCTGCTGACCTCCACAACACCGCGGATACCGGACATCTGTCGTTTCACGATCCAGTCCTGAATGGTGCGGAGATCCATGGCATCGTACTGATGTTTGTAAGCTTCATCTACTGCGAGCGTGTACTGATAGATCTCGCCCAACCCGGTGGTCACTGGCATCAGCTCCGGATGACCCAGACCTTCAGGTATATCTTCGGCTGCGATGTCGATCTGCTCGCTCACAAATTGCCGGGTGTCGGTAACATCCATGTCATCCTCAAAGACGATGGTCACAACTGATAACCCGTAGCGGGAAATTGAACGCAGCTCAATAACACCCGGAAGATTCGCCATGGAAATCTCTACCGGATACGTGATGAATCTTTCTACCTCCTCCGCGCTGAGCGAAGGTGAACTGGTAACAACCTGAACCTGGTTGTTGGTAATATCCGGAACGGCGTTGATCGGTATGTGACTCAGTGAGTACATACCGCCCCCGATAATAGCCAACGTGAAGAGTGCAACAATGAATTTATTGTGCACAGAAAAAGAAATGATCTTCTCAAACATAAAAAACCTGAAAGTTGTCGGGTGACCGGTCTGCTATGACACGCAGAACATACCTGTAACCGCCTGACGAGAAATGTGTAATTATTGCATGAAGTGCCGTCCCCGAATGAAAGGCGGCTGTTGACAGTCTCTTAGACAGCCAATAAGATCAGATGAGTTGCGGAGGAGCCCTGAAGTGGGCTGTGGAAAATAAAAGAAGACGTTTGTGGAATTTTTCGATGTAACCAGACTGGCTACCCAACACTGAAACGAGCCTTACTGAAGAAATCGGCAACGGGACCAATACTGCGAGAGCCGCTGTGAAAGGAACGGTGACGTCCAATTCCGAACCGCCCCCGCCCTTCTTGAATGTTTCCAGATGACCTACGCCGAGATCAGTAGAAAGGGCCCTTTGCAATAGACTACCGGTGTTACTATCAAACAAACACCCTGTGTGTGTAATAATTGTCTCCCCGGTTCGGGATGCCGCGTGGTGATGAGGAACAGCCGTATGGAGGAGCGCCAGCCCGTAAGCCAAGAAGATAAAAATGACGCGCCCCCACCGTTTCATGCGGTAAATATACGCCGGAGGTGGCGATCTTTCAAACGAATACAGGTTCATCCGATAACGTACCAGATCGTTACAATTTCCGGATGCGGATATTTCTCCAGCGCATCGTATAAAGCCGGCCATCCTCCATTGCGTGCATTTGTAATCCTATAAAACCGCTGCTGTGCGTTTTATACACTTCTTCATTTGCCAGGTCCTCGACCGGATGTCCATTGACCCATGTCTGGATACGCGCTCCCTGAGCCACGATCCGGACTTTATTCCATCCCTCGTTGAATAAATAATGATGACCATTTTTGATCTTGTCTTCCGCCGAAAGCCATCCCGTCCCAAGGGCTTCTCCGTAGATCAGTCCGGTAGTTGGCGTGCCGGGGCGCCGGTTGCGCTGGAGCTCGACCTGGGGACCGTTGACCCTGCCGGCTCGCAGATCTCGGCCCTCGCCGACAGTGAATGGCCGCACTTTTGAGCGTATCTGTATTCCTGAGTTCGTAACGCTGTCCACCATTGCCTCGAGCTCAAGTTCAAAGTCCGCGAACTCCTGGGTGGTGCAAAGAAATGAATTGGGGCTGCCCGCAACGGTTCGTCCAACGATGGCGCCATCTTCAACGGTATACCTATGCGCCCCATTCAGGTGAACCCAGCCGGAAAGGCTGGATCCGTCGAACAGGTTTATCCAGGCAGCCGAAGCAGTTCCTGCGGGTTTTTCGTTTTCAGGAAGCGCGAACGCAATAACCGAGTCTCCGTATTTCGTAGCATTCTTGCCACCTCCGCCGGCGGCGATCACCACATATTGCTTCCCGTCAATGACGTATACACTTGGCGTTGCATAACCTCCGGCAGGCAGCTTGTATTCCCAGAGTATCTGCCCTGAATGTGTATCAAAAGCGCGGATCTTTTCATCCGGTGTCGCGGCGATAAAGATTACGTCACCCGCAGTCGCAACAGGCCCGCCGAAATTTTTTGCTCCGGTGTTGCGCACGCCTTTCGCAACCAACTCAGGGTACTCTCCGAGTGGGACTTTCCACAAGATAGATCCTGTGTTAAGGTCGACAGCGTTCAATGTACCCCATGGAGGGGATATCGCAGGAGCCCCATATGGATCCACAAAGAATGGTATCTCCACAGAATAACGGACAACGCTACCCGCAGAATCAGAACTAGTTATTCTTGCGTCGCTCTTCAGATACGCCACCAGTGCATTGATGTCACGAGAAGAAAATTGAGGAAACGCCGGCATGATACCCTTCCCTTGACGGAGAATCGACCTGATCTCATCATCATCCTTTCCGACATTTACCAGGGAGGGATACACCGGAGGGTTTCCCTGTCGTTCGAGTCCATGACAACTCGTACAGTTCTTGCGGTATAACAATGCTCCTGCTTCCAACGGCGTCGCATTTTCCTGTCCCCCGTCGTAAAACATTTTGAGCGTGTTGATCGACGGAGCCTCATTTGCATTCACATACAAGATTCCCGAGTGCGGATCAAATGAAGCCCCGCCCCATTCAACTCCTCCCTGATGGCTTGGCATTGTTATCATGCCTTCCATGGACGGCGGGGTATAAATATGCCCGGATTCATACTTCCTGAACTGCCCGAGCGCAGATGCCCGGGATTCAGGTGTTACACTGGTCAGATCAGCTTCACTCACAGATAACCGCACGAGTGGCGGAGGCTTCAGCGGGAATGGCTGCGTCGGCCACGCTTCTTCTCCCGGTATTTTTGACGCAGGGACGGGTACCTCATGCACAGGGAACAACGGCTCTCCTGTTTCGCGATCCAGCACAAAAGTGAATCCCATTTTTGTCAGTTGAACTACTGCATCCTTGGCCTCGCCATTTATCCTGATAGTAACAAGGATCGGCGCAGGAGGATTGTCATAATCCCAGATATCGTGGTGAACTGTTTGATAGTGCCATTTGCGTTCGCCTGTGGTTGCGTCCAATGCCACCACACAATTCCCGAAAAGGTTCGTACCCTTCCGGAACCCGCCGTAAAAATCATTGGCCGGTGATCCGGTCGCGAAGAAAACCCATCCGCGTTTTTCATCTACTGAAAATCCGCCCCAGGGATTGGCGCCACCGTAGGCCTCGCCCTTCACCCAGTCCCATGTATCGTAACCGAATTCACCTTTCTGTGGTATGGTATGAAAGATCCATTTGAATTCTCCGGTCACGGCGTCGTAGGCCCGCACGTCGCCTGGCGTAGAGTTATACTCCTCCGGCACGCGGGAGGTAACAATTAAATAATCCTTGTAGACAATTCCAGGGGTTGTCACCTCGATCGACGCCTTCAAAGAGTCGACACCAAGATTGTGACGCAAGTCGATAGAACCGTTCTTTCCGAAAGATGTTACCAATGAACCGGACTTTGCGTCGAGCGCATATACGC
>CBFGXV010000024.1:0-12162 GCA_965652755.1 uncultured Chryseosolibacter sp.
AAGTGGATTTAGGTTAATGATGAAGTAAGATAGAAATGTAATGATTGAAAAAAAATCTCTCTGAATGTTTTTTCTGAAGCATTACGGCAGTGTCGAAAAGAAGTGACCCTTCCTGTCGTCACCATAATACTTCTGCTCGCTGGGAATAAAATCAGGGTGCGCAAAACTTCTGGAAGGATCAAAGTCTTCGATCCTGATATTGGCAATATCTGTCAGTGTGTAAAACAGGTTCTCCGTCCCGATCTTCATCGACGCATGTGCCTCGAGATTCGCACGTTTTGCAGGGAAAATATTTTTATAGGAATCCGATGTCCACACAAACAGCGGTACTCTCAGCGTTGCGGCCGAAGGTCTGAAATGAAAATCAGCCCGATCACCATAGGCATCGAAAAGATCTTCACCGTGATCGGAAATAAATGTTACCGTTGAGATGTCAGCGTTTCTATTCACGGTCTCGATCACGCTGTGAATGAAGAAGTCTGCATAGCGGATACTGTTATCGTAAGAGTTCCATATCGCCTCGCGATTCACAAGATGCGCGGGGTTCCCCGGATCGGGGTATTCAGACGGCCGGAACACGTCAAACTCAGGAGGATACCGCCGATTGTATTCCCAGTGATTTCCCATCGTGTGCAATACGATAAAAAGATCCTCGCGATCGGCACGAAGAACGCTGTCGAGCATAGGCAGCAAACGACCGTCGTAGATGTTTTCAAATTCAAGATTGGGAGACCATGTCGGAGAGAAAGAGTAAACGTCTGCTGTACGGGCGTGAAGGGTAATACTTCCGGACCAAAAGATATCCTGATCCGATTGATTGCTGAGCCAGTACGTCCTGAACCCCGCTTCCTGAAAAACGGCAAGGATACTTTTCTCCTTGTACTGAAGATCGTAGTTATCGGGATTTGCGCGTGTGATGATCTGCGGAACCGATACCCATGTGTAGTGTGCCCCTGAGACTACGTCGCTATAGGTGATGAGGTCTTTCACACTATTCAACCTCGGTGATGTTTCCCTGGTGTAGCCATTTACCTGCCATCGGTCGTAGCGGGAGGATTCTCCGATGATCAGCACATATACCTGTCGCGACGTCAATGTATCGCTCTTCACCGCCTTGAAAGAAAAGTTCTGCGCCTGATGCAGGTTGTTCTTCGTCAGAAAGGAGTGCGCTTCCGCTACACCGCTTAAAAGTGTGAATGGGTACTCGTACTTGAGGATAAGGTCATGTTTGGTTATCTGCCGCAGACTTTTACTGAACAGCTCGTTTGAATAAATGATGATGGCCGCGAGCAGAGAAAACGACAAAATAGAAACGCCCAGCGTCCATCGCGGTTGAAGCACGTCCTTTCTCATCATTCGAACGGAGAAGGTATAAGCAATAACGAAGACCAACTGAAAGACAATAAAGTAAGCAAGAAAGGGTGCAATGGCTTCCTGCGCCTCGCGCGGATTGGTCTGCAGGGTGAATGCGATAAGCTCAAAGCCTGGGGGAAGACCAAAGTAATAAATGGAAAACAGGAAAACTGGCGTCAGCACGACCAGAGGTGTCAACAGGTAGAAATAAAGTTTTACATTCCTGAAACACAATCCTGCGGGCGCGGTGAATACGAGCAACGCGACTGACAATGAAAGCAGGATCCTGGGAACGTCTAAGGTTTCCGATGCCCGGAGGCTAATGACGATCGCGGGTGATATCAAAAGGGTCAGAACGACGAGGAAGGGCCAGATGATGGTGAACAAGCGCATGACGGAATATTGGAAAACGTGGAATCAACGCTGCATCCTTCCCTACCCTTTGCGAGGTAAAAATCGCGTGCCCGAACCGTCAGTTCGGCACAAACGATGTAAATACTTTTTTGCGCTAGTCCGAAATGCTACTTCGCAGTACCCTGAACAGGTTGGAACAATGACCGTGAGACGAGCCAGTTTTTCAAGCTGTTCATCCACTTCTCCTCCGTTGTCGGATTGTCGATGCCAAAACCGTGTCCGCCGCGCTCGTAGATATGCAATTCGGCAGGGACCCTGCTTTTCAACAGGCTCTGATAAAAAACGATACTATTGGCGGGCAGGACACCTTTGTCATCACCTGCGTGAATTAGGAATGTGGGCGGCGTGTCAGGTGTCACCTGGAATTCATTCGAGTATTCTAATATTTTGTCTTGTGATGGCGATTTGCCCAGGAGATTGTCGCGCGAGCCACGGTGACCGATACTGTCCGTAAAACTGATCACGGGATAACCCAGAATGAGGAAGTCGGGGCGCACACTGACACTTTTGTCGTCGATCACGGGCTTTCTGAAATGAGTGCCCGCTGTAGAAGCAAGGTGGCCGCCCGCGGAAAATCCCATGATGCCAATCTTGTTTGGATCGAGATTCCATTTTCCTGCATTCATCCGGACAAACCGGATAGCTTGTTGCGCGTCCTGCAGCGGACCGATCTCCTTGTTCAACATTGTTTCGTCATCGGGGATCCTGTATTTCACCACAAAAGCGGTGATACCCCATTCGTTCAATTCTTTTGCGATATCAAGTCCCTCGTGTTTGATCGCATTGATGTGGTATCCGCCTCCCGGAAAAATAATCACCGCAGTGCCCTGCGGCGCAGGTTGTTTGGGTGCAAACACGATGATTGCCGGAACAGATATGGCGCTGATGATCTCCGTTCCGTTGTCGCGGGTCTCTCTCTTTTCGCGGTTCGGCGCGGGCTTGCTATTGGGAATCTTATCGGGATATAAAGGAATTACTTCCTGACCGTACATCAGAGACATAACTGAAAAGCTAAGAAAAAAGGTTAGTAAATATTTCATTTCACTCTTGTTTGCGTGACTGACACAACTCATCATAAAAGTATCATTTTTTACCATACTGTCGATAACCGTATCAACTTCTTTACAGACCGCGGCTCACTCCATTGACAGCCGATATCAGAAAACGGTAAGGGCTCTTCAATCCTTTGAACTTCGTTGCGCATTCAATCGGCTTAAATGTGCAAATAAGCCGCAACAAGTGGGGCCTTCAACAATTGTAAACAAGTATAGAATGGAAAGGCGATTTCAGTTGGAACTTCACGCGAACAAATTATGAACGCATCAAAAAAATGAAGCGGCTGTAAGTGTAGGTGGAATTTTGCAATAGTGTGAATTTTCTTACAACCCGAAATCGTTTGAGATAATTCCGCTAACTTCGATTAATAAAGCTTGTCCTGAATTTGTGGCGTTGGTGCTCTGCTTCTTGCGACAACTCTCTTCATTATCTCGCTATTATGGAAAGCAAAGTTTCATTTTTTTCCGATGAATGCCCGCTATGGAGACATTTTCGCAATGGGGATCCCGCTGCATTGACGCGCATCTTCAACGAAAATTACGACAGCCTTTATTTTTACGGGAAGAGACTTGTAGCTGATGAAGACCTTGTAAAGGATTGTGTTCAGAACCTCTTTCTGAAAATGTGGGTAGCAAGGCATAAGTTGATGGCGGTCAAAACTATTAGACCGTATTTGCTCAAGTCATTACGCAGGCACATTGGCGATCAGATGTTATCGCAGACGCGGCAGAGAGTCTGTCACGAACAATTTACCGGAGAGTTTGAAGTTACTTTTTCCCATGAAGATTTCTTGATCGCGCTTCAGACATCACAAGATCAGAGCGAGGCATTGGTGCGGTCGCTTAATGGTCTTCCTGCGCGACAACGTGAAGCGATCTTTCTTCGGTTCTATGAAGAACTCGAATACGAAAAGATAGCCGAGGTCATGAGTCTGAATATCCAATCCGTTCGAAATCTCATCTATCAAAGTCTGAAAACGATAAAAGGACAACTCACAGTTCCGGTTCGCGTCCTTGTTAATGTTGAATCCCGCCGTAATCAAACCTTTTAGAGGTACTTCCTTACATCTTGTCGCTTCACAAGACGTTTTGCACTACGAACAAAAAATATTTTCTCATTTCAATGAGTATAAAGAGTCGACTCGGCTGTGTTAGATGGAAAGGGCCGGTTTTAACCTTGACCCGCCCCACGCCAAAACATGAAACGCTTTACCGATTTCATTGATTTCAACGCGGAAGAATTCGCTGCCAACGAATCCTTTCAGTCTTATGTCTTCAAACGAAAGGAAGACGATATCGCCTTTTGGGAAGGGTTCCGTTCCCGTCATCCCGAAAAACTCGCCGACATTCAAGAAGCCACCGACCTGCTCATCACACTCAGGTTTAAGTATGGCAAGGTAAAGAGTCAGCAAAAGCAGGCTGAGCTCGATAAACTTCTTGCAGCGCTTCCTGCCTCAGATATTCAGGAACGTCACTTCCGGCGCAACAAGAATCAGTTCAGTCTCTATCACCGCATTTCGCAGGGTTTCCGTAAGATTGGCACCACAAGGTTTGCGGCCACAACTTGCATCGCAATATCCATTCTCTGCATGGTGATGTTTGGCGGGTCGCTGCTGAATCGAGACACCGTTACATACCAGACCGGGTTCGGTGAACACAAGACGTACATTTTGCCTGACAGCAGCATGGTGATACTCAACGGCAACTCCAGTCTGGTCCACCGCACTGATTGGAAATCCAACACCACGCGCGAAGTCTGGCTGGATGGTGAAGGTTTTTTTGAAGTGAAACATATTGGCGCTACTGCTCAGTCGCGCTTTATCGTGCATACGGATGGAATGGACGTTGAAGTGCTCGGCACCAAATTCAATGTTTTCAACCGCGATGATAAAGTAAACGTGGTCCTGAACTCCGGCAAGGTCAAAGTAAGAATTGCTTCGGCTGCAGACACCAGCGCTGTGGTCATGATGCCGGATGAAGCGCTGGAATTTTCGCGCAAGGACCTGACCCTGACCAAACAACATGTGAAGGCGGAAATGCTAACCTCATGGCGAAACCACGTACTCGTATTTGAAAATACTCCCCTTTCACGGATTGGGGAGATGATTGAGTATACATATGGTCTCAAAGTAATCTTCAGAGAGAACGTCGATGCCACGGAAGAGCTGGCGGGAACGGTGCCCTCTGAGAACCTTGAGGTGCTACTTGATGTGCTGGCAAAGTCCTCGAACCTGAATATCACGAGAGAGAATGACCGGATAATCATCGCTAAAAGAAAATAAGAATCTACCTACCACTAACCTAAAAACAACCTATGTTAATGAGAAACGGACGACGCAGCCTTCGACAAACCATGGTTTGTCTCATGCTGTTGGTCACGGCTTTGCCACCCGGTTATACGCAGAGCATTGCCGCGTACGCCGACAACAAAACCAATGAAGGCTACAAGCCACAAGAGGAATCACAGACGACCCTGCAACGGGCACTCAAAAACCTTGAGCAACAGCACGATGTTTACATCATCTACAATCTCAAGGCCGTGGGAAACAAAACAGTTCCGGCTCAACGACGCTCCGGCTCGGGTATCCAGGAGAGTCTCCACAATGTCCTCGATCCGCTGGGATTAAAGTTCGAGCAGGTAAAGGAAAATGTTTATGTGGTAGTCATGCCCGGCGAAGTCGCGTCCGACATGTCGGCAGCCAATAGCCCGCTCAGTGGTGTGCGGGAGAAATCTCTGACCGATACCTACCTGAGGCTCAACGAAAGATTTTCACAGGGCAGCTTCAGGGTTTCGGCTTCCGAAAAGGATCTACTCGGCATCAGTGGCCGCGTGACAGATGAGGAGGGTGAAACACTTGTCGGAGCGAGCATCCTGTTAAAGGGTACAAGTATTGGTACAACAACCAACGTATCCGGAAATTACACTTTCGATGTTCCGAACGGAGAAGGCACACTTGTCTTTTCTTATATCGGTTATATCACGCAGGAAGTTCCTATCAACAATCGCACGGTGATTGACGTTTCACTGGCTCCGGATGTACAAGCATTACAGGAAGTTCAGATCGTTGGTTATGGAACTCAGGCAAAAGCCGAAGTTACCAGCGCCATCGCTTCTGTAACGTCGGAGGAGATCAAGGACATGCCGCTGGTAGGCCTTGATCAGGCACTCCAGGGCCGCGCTGCAGGCGTTCAGGTCACGAACAATTCCGGTGCACCCGGTGGCGGCGTTTCGATCAGGATACGGGGAACATCATCTCTCGGCGCTGGCAACGAACCGCTTTACGTCGTTGATGGGGTACCCATCAACAACACACAAACGTCTAATCAACAAACCGGTGAAGAAAGGATCAACGGGATGTCGAACATCAACCCATCGGACATCGAATCGATCGAGATCCTGAAAGATGCGGCATCCACTTCAATATATGGTGCACGTGCGGCGAACGGAGTTGTTCTCATCAACACCAAGCGCGGAAAAGCAGGCAAGCAACAAGTTGATCTCAATGCATGGTATGGCTTCTCACAGGTTGCCAACCGCTATGACCTGCTCAATGCCTCAGAGTTTGCAACGCTTGTCAATGAAGGACTTGCCACTGTCAACGTAGCGCCTGCGTTTACGCAGGAGTTCATCGACAATCCGACGGTAGACACTGACTGGCAGAATGAGATCTTTCAAACCGCACCTACTGCTAACGTCAATTTCTCCACCAGAGGCGGTTCGGATAAGACTCAATATATGCTCAGTCTTGGTTACATGGATCAGCAGGGTGTTATCATCGAGTCACAATTCAAACGCTACAGCCTGCGCATCAACCTCGATCAGAAGATCAATGAGAAGATCAAGATTGGAAACAGCCTTAACATCAGTTATACCAACAACGACCGTTTGAGGAATACAGGCGCAGCCCGGTCTGACGGCGGTGAGCAGAACTTTCTCTTTGGCTCTCCGGTATTGACCACCGCGCATGCGAGAAGCCCGGCGACACCTGTGCGCAATCCCCTGACCGGCGAATATTCTTTCGATCCCCTGGCTCCGCTGTTCCCCAACCCCGTGGCGATGGCAGAAGCGCAGGACATCAACAACAACACCGTTCGCGCCATCGGCAATGTTTTCGCAGAGTGGGAGATCATCAAAGGCCTCCGTTTCCGTTCCCAGCTGGGAACAGACATTCGTTATGAGAATGAAGATTTCTTCATGCCTCCTTTCCCCGATCAAAGGCAGGGCAATGGAACAGGACGCGCCAGCGTGAGAAACTACAACGAGTTCCTGTGGCTGACCGAAAATTATTTAACGTATGATTTCAACGTCGCGCAGAATCACAACTTCCAGGCGCTGGCTGGTGCGAGCTTCCAGGAATCACAGTGGGAAAGCAGTTTTGCATACGTGGCTGGTTTCGGCAGTGACCGGATCAAAACCCTGAACGGCGGATCCCAGATCCTCACTTCAACATCCGATGCGGAGTCGTGGGGAATCGCCTCGTACTTCGGACGACTCAACTATAGCCTCGGTGGCAAATACCTGTTGTCATTCAACTACAGGGTGGACGGCTCCTCGCGCTTCGGACCTAACAACAAGTACGGCCACTTTCCGTCGGCGTCGGTTGGATGGAACGTAATCGAAGAAAGTTTCATGCAGGGAATGCCGTGGATGACGAATCTGAAGCTGAGGGCAAGTTATGGTGTAACCGGAAACCAGGAGATAGGAAATTACTCGCACCTTGGAACACTTGGCGTGGGCGGTGGAACAAACCTTGGACGCAATTACCTGAACCGTCTCGGCGCTGTCGTGAACAATATCCCCAACGAGGATTTTTCATGGGAACAAACAACACAGTTCAACGCCGGTGCTGATGTCGGACTCTTCAATAACAGGCTGAGCATTACCGGTGACTACTACGTTAAGACAACGTCGGATCTGCTGCTGTTCATTCCGCTTCCGAGAACATCAGGCTTTGCCTCTACCCTGACTAACATCGGGGAAATGGAGAACCGCGGTATCGAACTTGCACTCAATACCATCAACATGGATGGCGATTTCACATGGCGTTCGAACCTGAACTTCAGCATGAACAAGAACAAAGTGCTTTCACTGGTGGGCGGACAGGACATCCGCGTACGTGAAAGTATTGTACGCGAAAATCACCCGATCTCTTTTTATCTGTTCGAACGTCAGCAGTACGTTGATCCGGCGACAGGCCTTACGCTCATTGTCGACCAGGATGAATCCGGGGGCGTTCCAAACGACAAGGACAGAAAGATCATGGGCAGCCCGCTTCCCAAACACATCGGAGGATTCACGAACGAGTTCAGCTACAAAGGCTTTGACCTCTCTGTATTCTTCCAGTGGTCATACGGAAACAAGATCTTCAACAATACGCGCAAGTGGATGGAAGAGATGCGCAGGGATCTGCAGTCGACCATTGGATATAACACTACACAGGAAGCATTCAACAACCGCTGGAGGCAGGCTGGAGATCAGACCGAATACCCGGGTGTATTTTACGATCTGCGCAATCAGAATCATTTCCTTGCGCACAACGGATGGGTCGAGGATGGATCCTACCTGCGCCTGAAAACCCTGACGCTCGGATACAATTTCCCTACATCGTTTACCGATCGCCTGAGGATTTCCAATGCACGTGTTTACTTCACGTCAAACAATCTGCTGACCTTTACAGATTACAGCGGTTACGATCCGGAGGTGAATCACTTCACCGCCCAGGGTCTGGGTGGAAATGTGGCGACGGGATACGATTACGGAACCTTCCCGCAACCGAAAACATTCGTCATGGGTCTGAACTTGTCGTTTTAAGTGATCAAAAAAATGTGTGAAATGAAAACATTAAGAAATAAAATTTACAAACTGACCGCGATCATCGCCCTCTTTACCTGTCTGCCGGGTTGTGATGTACTGGAGCAGGAGCCGCAGTCGATCCTCGAGATCGACGCCTTCTACGCCACAGGTTCGGATGCCGAAATGGGCATCATCGGCGCCTACAACCGCCTTTTTGCGGAAAACCATATTGTGGGAACGTATATGTTACTGGACATGTCCTCTGATGACCTCACGACGGTTCCTCCGAAGTTCGGATACCTTCTCGAGAACCGGGATGAAATGTCAGCCCTCAACAATGGTGGCACGGAAGGGTACTTCCGCGCTCCATGGATCACCATCGCGAACACCAACCTGTTCATCGAGAATGTAAATGAACTACCGTCAACAGCTTTCACGGGCGCGACGGCTGGAACCGGCGACCGGAAAACGGAAATTCTCGGAGAGGCGCATTTTATTCGCGGACTTTCCTATTACTTCCTTGGAATGTTGTGGCGCAATGTTCCGCTAATCGTAGAGTTTCCCGAAGGATCGCTTCCGGAGGACAATCAGAAGCCTAGCGTAACGCAAGCGGAGTTCCTCGCGCAAGCAGAGGCCGATCTGCGGATCGCTGAAGCTTCTTTGCCGAATGCTATGACACAATTCAACGTGAACGAACGCCGCGGTCGCGCCAGCAAGTGGGCAGCGAAAGCTTTCCTGTCGCGCATGAAGCTCATGCAAAACAGCTGGCAGGAAGTGCTTGATCTCTCCAACGAGATCATCTTAAGCAATGAGTATTCATTCATCAACCCGTGGACACGCATCTTCCTGAATGAGCAGAACAGCGCCGAAGCTATTCTAGAGATCCAGGCGGAAAGGAGCCCGGCGTTCTTCAACATGGGTATTCACGGATGGTTCTACGGCAACGGAGAGTTCCGCGCAACGGACGACGCCGTGGCACAGTTCGAAAAACCGTTGAAAGATGCACGTTACGAGTTTGTGATCAAAGACAACAAGGTGACTTCCAAGTTCCTGCCACAGCCCCTTTGGGCCGATGCAGGCATCGAACGCGCCAATCTGACGATGATCCGCCTCGCCGAGATATATTTCAACAAAGCCGAGGCCCTGAACGAACTTAACTACGAGGCCAACAAACAACAGGTGCTTGATATTATCAACATGGTCCGGGCACGCGCAGCAGATCCGACATTCAATAACCGTTTCAGGCCAACCGCGGCAGTAGGAACTACCGGTATTGCGCCGCTGACCTTAGCCGATGTCGACACACAGGACAAAATGCGTCAGGCTATCCGCGCTGAGAAGAGAAGAGAGCTGATGTTCGAAGGAACAAGATGGATTGACCTGCTGAGATGGGATCCGGCCTACGCGATGGGCATCGTCAAGACAACCGATCCTGACCGGCTTTACCTGCCGATCCCCGAGAGTGAGATCACGCTGAACAACGGTGTGCTGGAGCAGAATCCAGGTTGGTAAGTTACAATGTTGTTAACGGCAGCAGAAAAAGATCGCTGCGCCGCTGATGACCTCATCATTATTTGATAATTTTATTGTTGAACATCGTCAGCGCCTCAGGTAAAGGCGCTGACGACTTTTTATACAGGTTTTGAACAGCAGATCATTCTATACGGGTTTTTCCGCTCCTCACCGCCTCGCTGCGGTCCTGATCGCAATGACGATTCTTTCATCGTGCAGAGAGAAAAATAGTGAAACCCGTTTTACCTTGCTGTCGGCGGAGCGCACCGGTATCGACTTCGCGAATACCATTACCGAGAATGACTCCGTGAACCTGCTCGATTACGAATACATATACAATGGCGGCGGGGTGGCGGTCCTCGATGTAAATTCGGATGATCTGCCCGACCTGTTCTTCACCGGGAACATGGTACCGAGCAAGTTATACCTTAACGAAGGCGGAATGCTGTTCAAAGACATAACAAAATCCGCTGGAATATCGAAAAAGAACTGGGCGACCGGAGTGGCAGTCGCCGATGTAAACTCAGATGGACTGCAGGATATTTATGTCTGCTCCGCCGGACACCTCGACGAGGATGCAAGGGCAAATCTGCTTTACATCAACAACGGCGATAATACTTTTACAGAAAGCGCGTCCGCCTATGGCGTTGACGACAAAGGTTTCTCAACCATGGCCGCATTCCTCGACTACGACCGGGATGGCGATCTGGACCTGTATGTCGCGACCTATGCGAATGATACGTGGGATACAAACGTCATTTATCCAAAAGTCACGAACGGCAAAGGTAAAGCAACGGACAGGCTATATCGCAATAACGGCAACGACACATTCACAAACGTCTCCCAGGAAGCCGGCATCCTTGTGGAAGGTTATGGCCTCGGGGTTGCTGTGTGCGACATCAACCAGGATGGATGGCAGGACCTCTACGTGTCCAACGATTATATCGATGACGATTTTATCTATGTCAACAATGGCAATGGAACGTTCACGGAGAGCGCAGCCAGATACCTGAAGCATATCAGCCACTTTGCCATGGGAAATGACGTCGCAGATATCAACAATGATACCTACCCCGATATCATGGTTGTAGATATGCAGCCGGAAGATAACGAACGCCAGAAACTCTTCAGCGTCACCAAGAACTACGACAAGTTCATGATGACGCTAAAAATGAACTACCTGCCCGCGTATATGCGCAATACGCTGCAACTGAACAACGGCAATGGCACCTTCAGCGAGATCGGGCAGCTCGCCGGCGTGCACCATACCGACTGGAGCTGGGCTCCTTTGCTGGCGGATCTCGATAATGACGGATACAAGGATCTGTTTGTGACCAACGGCTACCCCAAGGATATCATGAACCGGGATTTTCTCGTGTTCAACAAATACGCCACCTCCATTCAGTCGGTCCAAGCTCCGGCAAGCCTGGAAGAACAGCACCGCTTCAAGTTGAAGGCAATAACGGAATTACAAGGTTCCAAGATCAGCAATTATGTCTTCAAAAATAATGGCGACCTGACGTTCGCAAAAAAAACAGTTGAGTGGGGAATAGATCGGCCCACATTTTCAAACGGCGCCGTATATGCCGATCTCGACAAAGACGGGGACCTTGACCTCGTTGTCAGCAATATCAACGATCCGGCATCCGTCTACGAAAACAGATCCGAGCTCGCCGAGAAAAACAATTACCTGCGCGTCAAACTGGTTGGAGATTCCCTGAATCCTTTTGCGCTCGGCGCAACGGTACGTTTATACGCTGGCACCAGCGGCACCCAGTATGTCGAAAACTATCCTTTCCGCGGCTTCCAGTCGACAGTTGAAACAACCCTTCATTTCGGACTGGGAAGCAACTCATCCGCTGACAGCATCGATATCCGCTGGCCCGACGGAAAGCACACTCTACTTAAGAATATAAAAGCGAACCAGGTAATCGTCGCTAAGCACAGCGATGCTGCAGAGAAAGCAAAGACCAACCTGCCCGCGAAGAATACGCTCTTCACCAATATCACATCTGCCACAGGCATCGACTATGT
>CBFGXV010000025.1:0-12145 GCA_965652755.1 uncultured Chryseosolibacter sp.
ATGTGAGTTTTAAATTGATGGGCCGAAATTACATAAATATTGGTTTCTTTCAGCAGTATAATACAGCGAAAAAACTTACAGGGGGATGGTATATCTCTTAAGTGTCGAACGGGGGTTTAACGGGCTTGTCCAGGGTGTCAACCATCGACTACAAACACCAAAAAACGGGCATATGTTGTCCGGCAAATAAGATCAATTAGTGCTTGAAGTGCCTGATGCCTGTGAAGACCATTGCCATGTTATTGTCATCACAATAACGGATTGAATCCTGATCCTTCACCGATCCACCGGGCTGAATGACGACGTCGATGCCATGTTGGTGCGCGATCTCAACACAATCCGGAAAAGGGAAGAAAGCGTCGGATGCCATAACGCTGCCCTTCAGATCAAAGCCGAAGGCTGCCGCTTTTTCAATCGCCTGTCGCAGCGCGTCCACTCTCGATGTTTGCCCTACGCCGCTGGCGAGAAGCTGGCCGTTGACAGCAAGAATTATGGTGTTTGATTTCGTGTGCTTGCAGATCTTGCTGGCAAACAAAAGCGCGTCAATCTCGCTTGAGCCAGGAGCTCGTTTTGTGACCACTTTCAGGTCGCTTCTGGAGTCGGTTTTCAAATCCATGTCCTGCTCAATGACGCCATTCAAAAGACTCTTAAACTGCTTCTTTTCAGTCAGATCTGTTTTTTGCTGAAGTATGATCCGGTTCTTCTTCGATTTTAACAAAGCAAGGGCATCAGCGTCGTATCCGGGCGCAATGAGGATCTCAAAGAACAGTTTGTTGATCTCTTCGGCTGCCTGCAGATCGATCATCTGGTTTGAAGCGAGCACCCCGCCAAAAGCAGAGATCGTATCCGCCTGATAAGACTTCAGATACGCTTCCTTCACCGTGCTTCCCGTGGCAACTCCACATGCGTTGGTATGCTTTATGATCACGAAAGCGGTCTCGCCGTTAAACTCCTTCACAAGATTGACGGCAGCATCCACGTCCACCAGATTATTGTATGAAAGCTCCTTGCCATTCAGCTGGCTGAAAAGACCATCCAGATCGCCGTAGTATTTGCCTTCCTGATGTGGGTTCTCCCCGTAGCGAAGGGTGCGACCTTGCTGGATACTTTTCTTGAAGGAAGGGATGGCAGCGGGTGTATTGAAATAGGAAAATATTGCAGAATCGTAGTGGGATGTTACATCGAAAGCAAGGGCGGCAAAATGCTTGCGCTGATCCACTGTACAGGAGCAGGCGCCGCCTTCCAGCAGGTCGAGCAGGGCCGCATACTGCGCTCTGGAGGAAACGATCAGGACATCGCGGTAATTTTTTGCTGCCGCGCGTATGAGCGAAATTCCGCCAATATCGATCTTTTCAATGATGTCTTCGTGGCTGCCTCCCTTGGCTACCGTCTCCTCAAAAGGATACAGGTCTACAATGACCAGATCTATCGGTTGGATCTCGTATGACTCGGATTGCCTGAGATCCCCCTCGTCATCGCGACGGAACAGAATTCCACCGAAGATGTTCGGGTGTAGAGTTTTAACCCGGCCTCCAAAAATGGAGGGAAAGCCGGTAAGCTTTTCAACCGCCGTGACAGGGTAGCCAAGTTTTTCGATGAACTCCTGCGTGCCTCCGGTGGAGATGAATTCTACTCCCGCCTTTCCAAGTTGATGGATGATCGGGTCGAGATTGTCTTTGTAAAAAACAGATATTAAAGCGCGTTTGATCTTCAGCGTGGGCATGGATTATTGAAAACGTTTATGAATTGCAGGGACTGTTACTGGTTTCCGGAGACGTGGTCGGTTTCCTCGAATTGCTCGAACTCGATCTCAAAGTCATCACCATCCTGAAACGCTGGGAAACGATCGCGGAAAGCTTCAAGGGAATTGGAGCTTAGCTCAAGCGTTCGCGTTGCTTCTGTGCCCTCATTGGTGTAGATATACTCGCCCTTTGGACTGATCACCGAAGAGTTTCCACTGTATTCAATCCCATTTCCGTCCTGTCCTATCCGGTTGACGCCTGCTACGTAACTCAGGTTTTCGATCGCCCGGGCTTTCAGCAGCGTGTTCCATGCGTCTATCCTTGTCGTTGGCCAGTTGGCCACGTACACAAGGAGATCATAGTTCAGCTTTTTCGTATGTGGATCCCAGCGGTTGCGGCTCCATACAGGAAAACGCAGGTCGTAACAGATGAGCGGACAGATCTTCCATCCTTTCCAGGTGCCGATGAGCAAGCTCTCTCCGGGAGAGAACACTTTTTGCTCGTTGGCCATCCGGAAGAGATGCCGTTTGTCGTAAGTCTTGAAGTTGCCACCCGGTTCCATCCACAGTAGCCGGTTGTAATATCTCCCGTGGACTGTGGCGATATAGCTGCCAAGCATCAAGGCACCCGTTTGGTCCGCCATCTGCTTCATCCACTTGAATGTTCGCATGTTCATGTGCTCCGCGAGCTTGGGGGCAGCCATTGTAAAGCCCGTAGTAAACATTTCAGGCAGGACTATCACATCTGTGGTACTTCCGATCTGCCATACCTTTTCCTCGAACATGGCCAGATTGGCTTCAATATCCTCCCAATGGAGGTCAGATTGAATGAGTGTGACTTTTAAGTCCTGCATAACATGTAGTGGTTTGAGATATCGGGATGCAAAGAAACGCCTTTAAGGGGAAAAAGTCTAAGAAAAATTCAACCGGAGGTCCCGGAGCCCGAAGGAAATGCCGGATGCGGATCTTAGATTTTTTTCAGGATGGCGGCGGCTCTCTCCAGGGTCTCGTCTTTTTTAGCAAAACAGAACCGGAGCAAACGGTTGTCGGTCCTGTCTTTGTAAAAGACGGAAACGGGTATACAGGCAACCTTGTGTTTTTTCGTCATTTGTTCGGCCATTTGCCGGTCGGGCAGGTCTGCAATGCCTTCGTAAGAGAAGACCTGGAAATACGACCCTTCGGTCTTGAGGGGAATGAATGAAGAACCCTTCATTTGCTCCAGGAAGAAATCGCGTTTGAATTGATAAAACTTGCCGAGTCCGGTATAGTTGGCCGGTTCCTTCAGGTATTCTGCCAACGCATATTGAATTGGCGTATTCACACTGTAAACAATGAACTGATGTGTTTTTCGAACTTCCCTTGAAAGGTATTCGGGAGCGACAACATATCCCATCTTCCATCCGGTAGCATGAAAGGTTTTGCCGAAAGAGAATATCGCAAGGCTTTGTGATGCTAGGCCGGGAAGCGTGAGCACGCTTTGATGGCTTGCGTCATCGTACATAAGCCTGTCGTATACTTCGTCGCCGAGAACGATCAGGTTGTGTTCCAGCGCAATCTTTTCGAGCTCCTCGAGGTCTTTGCGCTTCAGCACCGATCCAGTCGGATTGTGCGGCGTGTTCACCATGATCATCTTTGTGCGCCGGGTTATCCTGCTTCGCACGACGTCCCAGTCGATTGAAAAGCCCGGGTAGGTTAAATTAATCGGAACGGGGATCCCGCCGTTCAGGCGAATAGCCGGATCGTAAGAGTCGTAGGCCGGGTCGAAGAGGATAACCTCGTCGCCGGAACTGATAAACGCGGAAATACAGGCAAATATGGCTTCCGTTGCACCGGAGGTAACGGTAATGTCCGTCTCCCAGCTGGCGCGATGTCCGTATGATTTGAAGATGACCTCTGAGATGACCTGGCGCAGTGACGCCACTCCGGGCATGGTCGCATACTGATTATACCCTTCCCTCATGAACTTGTTCACGAGCTCGATCAGCTTGGCATCAATGTTAAAATCCGGGAACCCCTGGGACAGATTAATGGCGCCATTCTCATTTGCCATTTTAGTCATGACATCGAAGATGGTGGTGCCAACGTCTGGGAGCCGGGAGGTGATTTCTAACATAGAGTTATTGCGCTTGTTCAGGTATGTGAGTGATAAGTTGCAAATCGTTAATGATAACCGCGCCTGAACTATATCCGCTTTTGCTGAACGCTTGCGCGGTATAGACAAACAGGGCGAGGGAGTTTGAGCGGCAGGCCGAACCTCACCACCGACGATTCACGCCTTTCATTTTCGCAAAGGAGCCGTGATACGGTATTCAGTATCCACCTTTCCCTTCGAAATATCTGAAAGTTTTCCCTTTAACAAACGCCTCTTTAATGGAGTAAGGTAGTCGACAAACATCTTGCCCTCGATGTGGTCGTATTCATGCTGGATGATGCGGGCCTTCATGCCATCGTAAGTTTCTTCCTGGGCGTTCCAGTTTTCGTCGAAATAACGGATGGTTAATTGTTCCTTTCGCGCAACCCTTTCCCGGATGTTTGGAATACTTAGGCACCCCTCTTCAAATTCCCAGGGCGCCCCAACCTCTTCGACCATCTGAGCGTTGACAAAAACTTTACGGAAGGTTTCCATGCCCGGTTCATCCTCCAACCCGGTACCGTCTACAATAAACAGCCGGACGCTCTTCCCAATCTGCGGCGCCGCCAGCCCGATACCATTGGCTGCTTCAAGCGTCTCATACATATCTTCGACCAGCTGGGTGAGATCGGTTCCAGGTTCGATATCTTTTGCCCGCTGCCTCAAAACCGGGTCTCCATACATGACTATCGGATAAATCATTTTGCAAAAATATATAATTGTCGGGATAGAGTTTGTGTTCCTCCGCGGAAAGGGCTCTTAAACTTCTACCGCTTTGCCGTATCCAGGAATGACTGTAAGATGAGGGTAGCGCTTATTTTATCCACGTTACCCTTTACCTGCCGGTCCTTTTTCTTCATGCCGCCTTCGATCATCGCCCGCTGTGCCATACTGCTGGTAAATCGTTCGTCAACCTCCGCCACCGGCTTTGAAGGAAAAGTCTCTTTTAAAATGTGAACAAATTTTCGGACCATGGGGGCGATTTCCGAGTCTTGATTCTTTAATGTTTTTGGCATGCCCACGACAAACTCATCAACCGCCTCGCGGGTGACATAATTTTTGAGGAACATCAATAGATCTTTTGTCGGAACTGTTTCAAGAGGCGTGGCAATAATTCGCAACGGATCCGTTACGGCAATGCCGGTGCGTTTAAGGCCGTAATCGATGGCTAGAACCCGTCCCATAAGAATTACCTGTCAGGGTACATTTGACTGGGAGGTCAGTTGAATTTGGATAACTCGAAGAAACGTTTTTTGACCTTGGCTTCAATGCCCATCGCCTTGGGAAAAAGAATTTCATTCTCGATGCGGGCGTGGGTAATAAGACTTGTTTCGAAGGACTTCAACTCGCTGTAAATAACCTTCACGTGCAGGGGTGCCCGCTCCAGCAATTGGTAATTTCTGGTGATCTTCCTGATGCCTTCCATTTCGTCATCGTGAGCCTCGTGCTCCATTGCAAACTTCTGTACGGAATTCTTCTCTATCAGATGGTAGAGTTTTCCCGGAGAAAATTTTCCTTTCGAAGCTTTTTCGAGCGCTAGTATGTAATGGAAAAGCGTATCCTCCTCTTCGTAGATATGTTCAATAAAATCCGCAACAAACAGAGGGAAAACCATTTTCAGATCGCGCTCAACCTGGAGATAATCATCGTGCTGCGCCTTGAAACTTTCAACAAGTCTGGCGATATATGGCAACTTGTGTTTGATGAACAGAAAATGCGAGTGTTTCAGATATTCGATGATAAGATCGATCGGGTAGGAAATCAGTGGAAGGTCGGCTTCCTTTAAATGGGTGGGGGACTCAAGTTCCCTGATGATCTGTTCGACTTTTAACCCGCGCCGTTCGCACACCTGGGCCAGTGTTAGTTCCGAGTATTCGTAAAATCGGATCCCCAGATAGAAAAGCACATAGCCATGAACGTAGTTCTTATCAACCAATTCCTGGATCCGTGTATTTTGTAGTGCGACCTTATCCATCGATGTCTGTAAATATACTCAGAAAGCTCTAGTTAAGTAAAAAAACTTTTTTCTGGCAATGCTTTTGCGAGCAACCCCTAGATTTTCATGCCAACCAATTAATTTAGGATTGTGTTATTGTTGTACTAAATTTCCGATATGAGTCAGAATTCGAAATATCAGGTCCGGCTTCCCATCGTTCTTTGTCTGGGATTAGCTGCCGGGGTATTTGTCGGTGCTACCCTGAACACGGGCAAGGGCACTTCGGATGTCAACAAAGACGTCCAGAAGATCCGGGAAATACTTACTCAAATAAACGAAGAGTACGTCGACACCGTTAACACGACCGCGCTGGTTGATGAGGCCATCCAGGAGATACTCCACAAGCTCGATCCCCATTCTTCCTATATTCCTGCTTCAGAGCGCGCGGCTGCAAACGAGGACTTGCGGGGGAACTTTGACGGCATAGGTGTCGAGTTTAATATTTTCGATGATACAATCGTCGTGCTAACGCCGCTTAGCGGCGGGCCTTCCGAGGCTCTGGGAATCCAGTCCGGAGACAAAATCATTTCCGTCGACGGCAAGACTGTAGCCGGGGTTGGGATATCGAATGCCGGAGTGATGAAAGCGCTTAAGGGCCCCCGGGGGACGGAGGTGGACGTTACAGTTCTACGCGGCGAAAAAGAAATCAACTATACGATCATAAGAGATAAGATCCCCCAACACTCGGTGGATGTTTCTTATATGGTTAATGACGACATCGGTTATATTAAAGTGAATCGTTTCTCGGCAACAACCTACGATGAATTCCAGCAGAGCCTGACCGCTCTCAGGGATAAAGGCATGAAGAAACTCGTTCTCGACCTGCAGGGCAATCCCGGAGGATATATGAATATGGCCATCCAGATGGCCGACGAGTTCCTTCCATCCGGGAAAAAGATCGTGTCTCAAAAAGGAAAAGAACGCAGGTATAACGCTGAGGCCTTCGCAACGGGGAAGGGAGAATTCGAGAGCGGTGACCTTATAATCCTGGTCAATGAAGGAAGCGCTTCCGCCTCAGAGATCCTTGCCGGCGCCCTGCAGGACAACGACCGCGCACTTATCGTGGGACGCCGCAGTTTTGGAAAGGGACTTGTTCAGTCACCCTTTGATCTCAGCGATGGTTCTGAACTTCGCCTGACGATCTCCCGGTATTATACTCCCAGCGGACGCTCTATTCAGAAACCTTATCAGGATGGAGATGAATATGCCCGCGACATCATCAGCCGTTACAATCACGGCGAATTTTTTCACGCAGACAGCATCAAGGTGAATGATTCACTCGAGTTCCTGACCTTGAATGGACGCACGGTGTACGGAGGAGGAGGTATCATGCCAGATTACTTTGTGCCACTTGATACAAACCTTAACAGCCATTACCTCAATGAGCTTTACACTTCCACTGCGCTGCAGGAATACACATTCAATTACGCGGAGCAGAACAAGTCTGAGTTGGAAAAGAAAGACTTCCAGACATTCCTGTCAGGGTTTGAAGTTTCTGACAAGATGCTGACCGATCTCGTCGCAACGGGCGAGCGCAACAACGTGAAACCCGATTACCAGGAACTGCGCGAAAAGAAGAAGCTTTTTAAAGTGCATGTCAAGGCCCAGATCGCGCGAAAGGTTTGGGGTAATGAAGGGTTTTACCCGGTGTTTAACGAGACGAACGAGGTTTTCCAGCAGGCTGTGAAGCTTTTTGACCGCATTCCGGAACTCAACCATTCAGATATGTAGGGTGACTTCGGTAATTGTCAAAAGCTTTTGCGGCTACTGCCCGGCTTCATCCGGAGCATCACAACTTGATACAGAACAACGGCAATTCGTATATCGAAATGTACTATCACAGGTTAGGGAAGATACCGCCAAAGAGGCACACGCAATTCCGCCAACCAGATGGCACACTCTATAAAGAGGAGGTTGTCAGCTCGGAAGGTTTCTCGGGGATTTACTCGATCCTGTATCATATTCATCCGCCCACACGGGTCCGGGAGATTAAAGATCCCGTCGCCTACGCCGCCAAAAGAATTGACGATTACGCGCTTCGTCAGACGCACCTGAATACTTCCAGGGTGGAAGTAACAGGGGACGATTACCTGGACGCCCGCAAGGTCTTATTAACAAACGCCGATTGCTCTATCTCGATCTGCGCGCCGAAAACACGGAGCATGGATTACTTCTATAAAAACGCAGAGGGGGATGAAGTTTTGTTTATACATGACGGCAACGGATTCCTCATTTCGCAGTTTGGCAAACTTGAGATCAGGAAAGGCGACTATGTTGTTATTCCGCGCACCGTAATTTACAAACTGGAATTCGCGGAGGGGCCGCTCAGACTTCTAATTATTGAGTCAGCCTCTCCTGTCGAAACTGTAAAAAGATATCGCAATCAGCTCGGCCAGTTGCTCGAACACTCGCCATACTGTGAACGCGACATCCGGCCTCCTGCTGAATTAGTGACAGAAACCTCTCCGGGAGAATTTCTCGTAAAGATCAAGAAGCAGGGATTTTTGCATCAGTATGTTTATGATCACAGTCCGCTCGACCTCGTGGGATGGGATGGCTTTCTGTGGCCATATGCATTTTCCATCAATGACTTCGAACCGATCACCGGACGCATTCACCAACCGCCACCTGTGCATCAGACATTCCAGGGAAGGAACTTTGTCATCTGTTCATTTGTGCCGAGACTTTTCGATTATCATCCGCTGGCCATTCCGGCACCCTACAACCACAGTAATATCGACAGCGATGAAGTTCTGTATTATGCGGAAGGGAATTTTATGAGCCGGCGCGGGATTGAGCGTGGATCTTTTACCCTTCATCCCGGGGGACTGCCACACGGACCTCATCCCGGTACCGTCGAGAAGAGTATCAATGCCCGGGAAACACACGAACTTGCAGTGATGATCGACACTTTTCGGCCGTTGCATCTGACGAACGAATCCCTGGCCTTCCTGGATAAGAATTATCCAATGAGCTGGACGGACAAATCGGGCGAATCATTCAATGAAGTTAATACACCTTGATGGTGTGGTCCAGTAGTATGATGAAACGCTGTGTGTGTTCGATTGCCAGGGTGAGCTGAGTACCCGTACAATTTCTACCTTTGTTCTATGTTCAAGCAAACCGTGCAGATCCGTTGGGCCGATATTGACGCCAACAGGCACCTTCGTCACTCTGTCTATTATGATTACGGCGCTTCCATGCGGATGAATGCCCTCACCGCCGAGGGACTGTCCATGAAGAAGCTGGAGGAATTGATGATGGGTCCCGTCCTTTTCCGCGAGGAAGCGATCTTCAAGAGAGAGATCATGTTCGAAGATATGATAACCATTGATGTCGAGGTAGTCAGGGCGCGCCATGATTTTGCGCGATGGAGCCTGAGGCATCATTTTACCAAAGAGGATGGTACGGTTGCCGCGATCATAAACATTGACGGCGCGTGGATTGATCTGGCAAAGCGCAAGCTCGCCGTGCCGGATGACTTTATTGTACATGTGTTCGACAAGTTTCCAAAAGCAGCAGATTTCGAAATGATTGCGCGATAACCATTATTCATATGGGCCACAACTTCATCGACCTCAGCCATGTCATTGAGTCCGGCATGATCACATATAAAGGCCTGCCGGCGCCCCTTATCTGTGATTACCTCAGCCGCGAGCGCTCACGGGAACTCTACGAGCCCGGAACGGAGTTCCAGATCGCAAAGATTGAGATGGTGGCCAACACGGGGACGTATCTTGACTGCCCTTTTCACCGATATGCAGACGGTGATGACCTTTCTGCGCTAGGACTTGATAGATGTGCTGATCTTGAAGGAGTGCTTGTGGAGGCAGATCATAGAAAAGTAAAAGCAATCGGTCCTGAGATATTCGCAAACAGCGACGTGAAGGGAAAAGCTGTTCTGTTGAACACTGGCTGGAGCACTCACTGGCGCACAGACAGTTATTTTGAAAACCATCCATACCTCACCGCGGATGCAGCGACGCACTTAAGGGATCATGGTGTTGTTCTCGTAGGGATCGACTCCCATAACATCGATAACACTGCCGGACGAAGCCGCCCAGTTCATTCCATCTTATTGAAAGCGGGAATCCTCATCGTCGAGCATCTCTGCAACCTGCAGGCTCTTCCGGAGAAAGATTTTCGATTCAGCGCCGTCCCGCCGAAATTCAAAGGTGTCGGCACCTTTCCGGTGCGGGCATTTGCCAGATGGTGAATATCTCCGAGTCCGGGTCTTTTCAAGACCTTGGTGCTATCCTTGTAGAACCCACTGTTCAATTACGCGGGGATAATGTTCATACTCCAATTGGTGGACACATGCAGCGATCTCTTCTGGTGTGTGATTTGGACTGACAGGACATCTACCCTGAAAAAGGATCTTCCCCTCATCGTACCTGCTATTAACAAGGTGGATGGTAATACCGGTCTCGGGATCACCTGAAGCCTTCACGGCCTCATGGACTTTTGACCCGTACATTCCCTTGCCACCATAACGGGGCAACAGCGCCGGGTGAATGTTTATGATCCTGTCTGGAAATAGCTGAAGCAGATATTCTGGAATGAGCCACAGGAATCCCGCGAGCACAACGTGGGTCGCGTTGCTTTTCTTAAGCTCGTCCTGGATATGCTTGCCGTCCCTGAACTCCTCGCGATTAAAGACCGCGGTTCTTATGCCGTGATTCTTTGCCCGCTGAAGCGCAAAGGCGTTCGGATTGTTGCTCATGAGCAGAACCACTTCGATGTCCGGATGATGTTTGAAATATTTAAAGATCTCTTCGGCATTGGTTCCGCCGCCTGATGCAAAAATGGCAAGCCTGAATTTCCGGGATGGCATGTATGTCAGAATTTACCTGCAAAAAAGAGAAAAGAATGATGCAATCAAATAAAGGCCATGCTGAAAATGCCCAGCAGTAGGATGATCTTGCAGAAACCGCTGAGCCAGGTAAAATCTTTTTTGGTATCCGCGGTGACAAGCCTTACCACGAACCACATCATGGGAGCAAATATGAACAGAAGCAGAAAGCCAATCGGCAGGTTCTCGAAGAAAAAATTGAGTATCAGTACTGTGAGAAGAAAACTCGAAAGGATCGCATAAATGAGGAACTTCGTTCTGCGCATACCCCACACGATGGGTAAAGTCTGGCAGCCGAATGTCTGATCGCCTTTAAGGTCCTCCATGTCTTTGATGATCTCCCGTATCAGGGTGATAAAGAATGCAAAGATCGCATAGGTGATGATCAGCACGTCGCCTGTCTTGTAAAGAGAGTCAACCAGCCAGATGGCAATTCCGGTCAGGAGCGCCACCACGAAATTGCCAATGAAGGGTTGTCTCTTCAGGCTGTTGGAATACCACCAGAGAATAGTCGCAGAAACAAAATTTACCGCCGCGATTTTCCAGCTTAGAAAGAGTCCGAGAAATACACCCGACAGCGACAGTAAGGTATGGAAAAGGATCGCATATCGCCGCGTAATACGCTTCCCGATCACAACGCGCTGGGGTTTGTTGATGAGATCGATCTTGATGTCGTAGTAGTCGTTGATGATGTAACCTCCGGCGGCGATCATCAGGGTGCAAACCGAAAGCAGGAACAGCCGCGGATCCAGTATTGTACTGAAGTTGATGAGAAAAGCTGCGGTGAGGTATTGCGCCAGAGCAATGATAACGAGATTCCAGACGCGGGTCAGGCGCGCAAACGAAACTACAAATCTTTTTACACGGTATGCGGAACCCATTCGGCTTTCTATGTGAGGCAAATGTACAGCAGAGACGCGAGCTAATCGCGCCTCATGCTGTAAATCGCTGAAAACCGCCTAGAATTTTATGCCAACCATTGCCATGTAATTCCTGCCAGCCTGCGGATAATAATAGTTTTCCCGGTACGCCGTGGGGCCAGCGAGGTAACCGTAGGTGTAACCGTTTGATTCGTAGGCCGTATTAAAGATATTGTTGACGAGAAAACTCAAGTTGACTTCTTTCAGAAATGATGGCCGCCATGAATACGTCACGCGCACATCATTGATCAGATAGGCATCGATACTTCTGGCGTCATTCGTGGTGTTGTCCAGATATTGTCTCCCTACATATTTTGTCAGCAAGGTAAACGTTGTCCCCCTGAGCGGCATGAAACTAAGGTTCGACCCTGCGATGATGGAAGGGGAGAACGCGATATCGGTGTCGCGATAAACGGTTTCCACCAGATTGAACTCTGAAAAATCAGATCCGTAATCCTCAAGGATCTCCCTGTACCGATCGATCTTGTTCCTGCTCAGCGTCAGG
>CBFGXV010000026.1:0-12131 GCA_965652755.1 uncultured Chryseosolibacter sp.
ACGCGTTGAAGCGATCTTTCGCAAAGGTATGGATCCGGGCATCGACAGCTACAGCGGTTTTTTCGACAATGGTCATAAAAAAAGCACCGGACTTGCTGGCTACCTCGCCGAACACAAAGTGAAGTCGGTCTACGTCTGCGGTCTTGCGGCTGATTATTGTGTGTCTTACACGGCCAGGGATGCATTGCAGATCGGATTCAGGACTTTTATCATCGAGGATGCAACGCGTGCCATAGACAACGCGGGTTTCGAAAAAGCAAAGGAAGATATCCTGGCGCTGGGCGGCACGGTACTGGACAGCGCGAACATCCTTGCCAAAAAAACATAGACCTGGCGGTCGGTTTTATACCTAAGCAGCGAGCGAAGGCAACAACGAAGAACTGATAAATGGATCTCAAACGAACAGGCAGGAGAGTATTGCGATTTCTGCGCTTCACGAAGGCGCTGATGATCGAACAACTTCCTGAAAAGGCTTTCGCAGTATTCAAGGCCACGGTCGACAAAGCGCTGCGCCTGACGTCGGTGCTCATCCCGATCCTCGTCGTACTCTCGATGACCATTATCATTTACATGGTCGGATTCAAGGATGTCTCGCAACAGCAGAAAAACGCACACCTCGCCCACCATTACATTCTACTTATTCTTTCAGTGTTAATCGTAGTGCGGTTTCTGATCATGCTACCGAGGATGCAGCGATGGCGCGCCCGCTTCTTTAACTTCCTTCTGGTGATCCTTGTTTTTTACCTCAAAGGCCTCACAAACGAAATACCTTTGCTCGATGCAGGTTCCGTAGAACTGCTAACAAAGAAGATCGTTCTGTTTTCCGGAGTCTTGTTCCTGTTCGTAACAGAGACATCGCACATCCTGAGATTGATCTACAGGCGCGGAGTCAACGCCGCGCTTCTATTTGTTGGAAGCTTTGCGGCCCTCATCGTCATCGGCGGATTCTTGCTTCTGCTTCCCAATGCTACTACGACCGCGATCCATCCGGTCGACGCGTTCTTCACCGCTGCAAGCGCTGTGTGTGTCACAGGGCTTATCGTTGTAGATACCGCGACAGTATTCAGTACCACAGGACAAGTGATCATATTGATGCTTATCCAGATGGGCGGCCTGGGCATCATGACCTTCGCCGGCCTGATCAGCTTTATGGTCACAGGATCAGTTTCCATCCAGAACCAGATTGCCTTAAAGGACATGATGAGCAGCAATAGAATGAGCAACGTCATCTCGTTCATATTTACCGTTGTTATAGTTACACTGACTTTTGAGGCGATTGGCGCCATGATGATTTACAGTTCGCTGCCGGAAGGCCAGTTCGCTACTGAGACTGAAAAAATATTCTTTTGCGTGTTCCATTCCATCTCCGCTTTTTGCAACGCTGGCTTTTCTACCATGACCGACGGGCTCTATGACGGGACGGTGCGCTTTAATTATGCGCTGCACTGGACGATAGCCATTCTGATCATCCTGGGCGGAATAGGTTTTCCTGTGCTCTTCAATATCTTCACATTCCTCAGAATAAAAGTTACAAATACATTGAAGCGAGTCGTCAACAACCCGCAAAGAGAAGCCTATACTAATATCCTGCAGGCAACGGCTAAGCTTTCACTGGTTGCCTATTTTTTCCTCCTCTTTGTGGGCTTCATAACCTACTTTATATTTGAATATAACGCAACCTTGCACGAACACACTACATTTTTTGGCAAGGTTACTACGAGCTTCTTTGGCAGCGTGACACCGAGGACAGCCGGATTCAATACAGTCAACCTGAGCATGCTCACGCTGCCCATGCTGTTGATCTATCTATTGCTCATGTTAATAGGCGCGTCGCCTGGCTCTACGGGCGGCGGAATCAAAACAACCGTGGCGGCGGTCGCCTTTATTAATATGAAAAGTATCGTCATGGGACACGAACGGCCAGAGGCCTTCAGAACCGAAATCCCTGAAACTTCAATCAAACGGGCATTTGCTATTATTCTGCTCGCGCTCCTGGTGCTGGGCATCGCGGTCCTGCTGTTGTCTATCTATGATTATAAAGAAGGATTGCTGAGACTTGCCTTCGAGGCGTTCTCAGCGTTTTGCACTGTTGGGCTTACGCTCGGCGTCACAGCAAAACTATCTTTGTTTGGCAAATTCGTCATCATGGCTGTCATGTTCATTGGTAGAGTAGGCGCTCTCACATTGCTGTTCGCTGTTGTGACGAGGTCGGGAGCAAGGCCATACCGCTATCCATCCGAAGAAATCATGTTTTAGAAAATTTTTGAAATACCAGAAATGATCTTCTTAAAAAGAACTGAATCTCAAAGAATTTAACGCCGGAAAAGATGAAATTTATAGTATTAGGATTAGGCAACTACGGGGCAGCGCTGTCAACCAAGCTGGTAGTTCTCGGCCACGAAGTGATCGGTGTCGACAACAAGATGCAACTGGTCGAAAAATTAAACCACCAGATCACCCATGCGATCGCCATGGATGCTACAAGCCCGGACGCCATCAAAGGTCTCCCGTTGAAAGATGTCGACGCGGTGATCAATGCGATCGGCGAAGATGAGGGAGTAAACATCATGGCCACTGCGCTCCTGAAACAGAACGGCGTTAAACGGGTGATCTGCCGCGTGACTTCACCGTTGCAACAAACGGTGCTCGAGGCGATGAACATCAAGGAGTTTGTTTATCCTGAAGGAGACTCGGCGGAACGATTGGCCTACAAACTCGACCTGAAAGGCGTAACGGATTCATTCAAGATCAGTGACAAATTCAAGCTCATTGAAGTCGAACTCCCCTCGAGATATGACAACGTAAAGCTGGCAGACATTGATTTCCTTGGAAAATATCAATTACAGCCCGTGACGATTGTCCGCGAGATGCAAAGCCGAAACATCCTGGGCACCATACGAACCACGCGCGTTGTGCAGGGAGTGCTAACACCCGACACCAGGTTTGAGAAAGGTGACAAACTTCTGTTGTTCGGCGATGTCGTCAACCTGGAGCGCTTTATGGAGGAGTGATGGAGTTAACAGTGAAAGTAGCCTATTTTTTTGCGGCGTCCTGGATCGCCTTGAGCAGGGAATTATCGTCTCCGGTATCCTGTGAAATTTCCCATATCATTACGCCGGCCAGGCCTTCCCTTCTTGCAAGCTCAACCTTCTGTTTGATAGTAGCGACACCGTTATAATACACCGAATCAAACTCATCTTTCATCGGGTCGGCTCCGGCGGCGATCAGGTCCTTGTAGTGGCTCAGGTTTTCCCTGCGTGGTTTTCCGTAAAAAGGCAAGCCCAATACGGCTTTATGCGCAGGCAGCCCCCGCTGTTTGACCCAATAGTTTATCGACTTCTCCGCGAGGCTGTAAGGGGAATGAGGAACCGGTTGGCCCTTGTCATCATCATAGGCCATCAAATTCAACCAGTCGACGATCTCAAAGATCTCGTCCTTTGTTCCTTCTCCCTGGTTTCCATAATGAACGACGGCGGCCGTGAGCTCCTTGTTTATCGCGTGAAGCGAATCTCCCAGCTGACGCATAAGCAGAACGTTGTCGTCAGCGGAGCGGTTTTCAATATCGGGATACTCCCAGTCGACGTCCACGCCATCGAGGTTGAAACGCCGGACCAGTTCCATCGTCTTTGTGACGAAAAAATTCCTTTCGGCCGGGTCCTGCGCAAGGCGGTGAAACCGGGAATCGTCACCTCCCCCGTCGCCGATACTCCATCCGCCGATGGAAATAAAAACCTTTACGTCGTTAGCGTGAGCCTTTTTTACGAGTGCCTCCAGTTTATCGGCGTTGCGCAGGGCGTCGAGACCACCACCATTTTTTGCCGGTATTGCAAATGCAAAATTGATGTGCGTGAGCCGGTCAAACCGTATCGAAGTCGTATCGACACTCCGGCCAGGAAGATATCCGATTACCTTGAAATCGCCGGGAGAGCCAACCGGGGATACAGCTGTAGTAGCTACAGGTTGTTGGCAACCAGCGAGTAAGAGGAATGCGCCGAGTATGAGGGAAGTAGTAAGGGTTTGCATAAAATCTTTATAATGAAACTGATAGCTCAGAACAGTAAATTAGGGAAAGACTGTCAATTCTCCAATAGATTAGCCATCAGTTATTTGAAAGAAAGGCATTAAAAATAGAGTGGTGATCTCCCGTCCACCCGCCGGGTGTGATATATTTGCAGGCATCATGGACAGCGGAAGACCTGAAGTTTTTGAGATGATTGATCTGTATTTTTTCCGGGATGCTCCGCCGACCTCCTTCCACACTTTTCACAACTAACGGTTCGACTATACCAGGGATTGCGGATGCTTTTCGAAGAAGAAAAAAAAGTTTATCAGAAGTCGGTGCGGCCAACCCTGCCCCCAAGCTATGAGCTTAAATTTGAAATTGGTTTCCTCTTCAACTTCGTTTCATCAAAGTCGACACGCTTTGACCTCGAGCCAGTTCTTATTTATCAGCTGAACGGCATAACGGAATACAAAAGGATCTCGCTACAGGTAGAAAAGGGTCTCGCATTTCTACACAAGCTGGACGAAAAATTTTACAACGATCTTCTCGAATTCTCCGATAACCAGCTGCTGAAGTGGATGACGGCAACCGGGAACCGCTTCATCAGAAATCATTCCGGTTCATGGGCGCACGTGTCGGCAAAAGAGCTCACCAACCTGCGGCGCCACTATGTTGAGTTACTCCGGAAACTGTGGCCATCATTAACGGCATGGCCGCGACTGTATTATCTCGGCGCAGGAAGATTCAGCAATACGAATCAGACGAATATCAAACTCAGTCCCACGCCGCCTGAGTTCAGATTTACCGCGGAACAAACCGGTGAACTGATCATGTTGCGTATGCACGTTCTCCTCGATGGAAAGGAATGCGACTATAACGTTCGTGGCGGTTTTCTCCTGGAACACCAGGGAACCCTTTACCTCCCCCCTGACGCTGAGTCGTTGTCCATCATAGAAATGTTCAAGAATGGTCCGCTCAGTTTTCCCGCAACCGTAAAAAAAGAAATCGTAAAAAAATACCTCGTCCCGTGGCTCGGCAAATACTCCGTGACGATCAGTCCGAAGCTCAACATCGTTGTATCCCAACCCGACATCCAGTGCAGGGTGCGTTTAAGTGAACTGAATGAAAGCAACCTGATGATCCGTCCTGAGTTTGCATACGAAGGTGTCGAAATGGATTACAGCGACGAATCATACCATGTGGAAGAGGTAAAGGCACACATCAGCATCCTGAAGCGGAATAAAGAATCGGAAAAGAAGTTGTACGAATACCTGAGAGCGCTGCATCCTTCATTCTCCGGCCAACGCAACAACCAATATTATTACCTGCCCTTTGACGATGTTATGAAGCGCGGATGGTTCATCGGGATGCTGCGAAAAATACAGGAGGAAGGACTGAGCATTCACGGCTTTGAGAACCTGAAAAAGTTCCGCTACACCACGCATGAACCCGTGATCAGAATTACTGCAGGGCCAACCAGTGAATATTTCGAATTGAATGTCGCGATCAGCTGGGGAGATCAGCAGGTTTCCCTGAAGGAGATCCGGCAGGCTATACTCAATCACCAGGATACGATCATGCTCGAAGACGGCACGCTCGGGCATATTCCGGAGATGTGGATCAACGAGTACAGCTTGCTGCTGCGGACCGCCACGGAAGAAAACGGCACTTTACGCCTGAACAAAATACACTATACGCTGCTGGAGGATCTGCTCGACAAGATAGAGGGCAAAAGTATCCGAAAGGAAATTGAAGAACGCAAAAAGAAAATACTCGAATACGATCTGATCAAGAAGGCTGCTCTGTCTGCTGAAATAAAGGCTTCCCTCCGCCCCTATCAGCTCTCCGGCTTTCACTGGCTTCAGTCGCTCGACGAACTTGGTTGGGGAGGATGCCTCGCTGATGACATGGGCCTGGGGAAGACACTTCAAACGATATCATTCCTCCAATACCTTAAAGAAAAATATCCAGGCAGCACGCAACTCGTCGTGTGCCCGACGTCGCTTATCTTCAACTGGGAAAACGAACTGCAAAAATTCTGCCCTTCCCTGAAGTTCCATATTCACTACGGTTCGCAACGCGAACTCAATGAATCACATTTTACAGAGAACGACCTGGTGCTTTCAACGTACGGGGTAGTGCGGAATGACCTTGAGCAGCTCTCCGGTTTTCTCTGGCAATACGTTATTCTGGACGAAAGCCAGGCTATCAAAAATCCCGATGCGCGTGTTACAAAAGCGGTGAAGGAATTGCGCGCCGTTAACAGGATCATCCTCAGTGGCACGCCCATTCAAAACAACACTTCGGACCTGTTCGCACAGTTTAATTTCCTCAACCCCGGACTGCTCGGGAACCGCGAATATTTCAACAGGGAGTTTGCTGTTCCCATCGATAAACTCGGAAGCCAGCAAAAAACAAAGGACCTGAAAAAGCTGATATACCCATTCACGCTCCGGCGAACAAAGGAGCAGGTTGCGAAAGATCTCCCGGACAAGACCGTGTCCGTGCTGTGGTGTACAATGGAAGCTGAACAGCGCAAGTTATACAATCATTACAGGGACGGATATCGAAACCGCCTGCTGAAAAAGATCGATGAGGATGGGATCGCCAAGTCGGGAATGGATGTACTCGAGGGTTTGTTGCGTCTGCGGCAGATCTGCGATCATCCAGCGCTTGTCGACAAAAGAGAGAAAACCATTCACAGCTCGGTAAAGATCGAAGAGCTCATCCGGGAGGTACAGGAAAACGCCGGCAATCACAAGCTGCTGGTATTCTCACAATTTACGCAGATGCTGCACCTCATCAGGGAGGAATTCGAAAAGGCTGGAATTACATATTGTTATCTCGACGGAAAGACCTCGCTGCCAAACCGCAAGGAACAGGTTACGCGGTTCCAGGAGGATGAGAACATCAAAGCATTTCTGATCTCGCTGAAGGCCGGCGGTGTTGGATTGAACCTCACTGTTGCGGACTATGTCTATCTCGTCGATCCCTGGTGGAATCCCGCTGCGGAACAGCAGGCGATCGATCGCGCCCATCGCATCGGGCAAAAAAGAAAAGTTTTCGCCTACAAGATGATCTGCAAGGACACTGTGGAAGAAAAAATATTAAAACTCCAGGAGCGCAAACAAATGCTTGCAGATGATCTGATACAGGAAGAATCCGGGTTTGTCAAGAACCTCACCCGCGATGACATCGAGTTCCTGTTCGGCTGATGCGTCACCTTATTCGCGCTCGGTCAAGAGTATGGTGCGGTTCATACGACGTCAGCCGTAAGGCGCTCACTGTTCCTTCAACGCCTCAACAGGATTCACCTGCGTCGCCCTGTAGGATTGTATGCCCACGGTCACGAGCGCGATCGCGGTTATCAGCAATCCAGTTTTCAGAAACAAAAGCGGCGTAATGTCAATCCGGAATGCAAAGGTCTGCAACCATCGCCATGCCGCATAGAAACTCAGGGGCACTGCCACGGCAAAGGCGATGGCGATGAGGATCACATAGTTCTTGCCGAGCAACACCACGAGATTCCGCTCACTCGCGCCAAGCACTTTGCGAATACCCACTTCCCTGTAGCGCTGGCTTGTACTGTAAACTACTAATCCAAACAACCCAAGACATGCCACAAGAATTGTAAAGCCGGTAAATATTCTGAAGAGTACTGAAAGTTTCTCTTCGGCTTTGTACATCTTGTCAAAATTCTCATCGAGGAATCTGTAGGCAAAAGGCCATTCGGTGTTAAAGCCCTTCCATTTCTTCTCGAGATGTGAAATGGTGGCGGTGACATCTTCAGCCTTGATCCGCAAGGTTAGCGTAGTGTAGGCAAAAGGAAACACATGAATGACGACAGGCGCCACATTTTCACGCATGCTATTCATCTGAATATCTTTGACAATCCCGATAACCCGTCCCTCCTTAAGCGAGTCGGGCGCATCCCAGCGCGGCCATGCGATGGAATGATCCAAAGCATCTTTGGGATCCGCGTACCCAAGCAATCTGGCCGTTGTTTCTGACAGGATAAAAGCGTGCGTTTGGTCCGAAAGGATGTCTTTGGAAAAGTCCCTGCCCGCTATGACTTCCATGCCGAGTGTTTTGATATAATCGTGATCGACGGTAAGCATGTTGGCGTGCCAGTTCTTGCCCGTTGCCTTGTCGATGAACCCATCGCCAGCGAATGCTTCGCCGGGTAATCCATATCCCAAGGCAGCGCTGATAATGTTTGGGTGGTCCGAAAATGCCGACTTGGCTGACTCAAGGTTCTTAGTCATGTCTCCGCGGAGCGGCATAACGATGATATTTTCCTTTTCGAATCCCATGTCTGTGTTGCGCATGAACGCGTGCTGCTCCGAAACGACGAGGGAAGCCATGATCAGGAAAAAGGAAAGGATGAATTGAAAGACGACGAGGCTCTGCCTGAGAATACTTTTGCCGGGTTTGTCTCCCATCTTGCTGCGAAGGATCTGCGAGGGCCTTTGCGCTGAGGTAAAGAACGCCGGATACACGCCAGCACAGATTCCGATAATAAGACCGAATGTCACGAGCAAGAGAATCGTTTGGGGCTCAAGAAAAATACCCGGATCAATGTTCTTTTCGGCAAAGGCGTTCAGATGAGGAAGGGTGATGACAGCGACCAATACGGCAAGCGACAAGGCGATAAATGAAACGATTACCGATTCGCTGACAAACTGATTGATGAGCTGACTTCGGAAAGCTCCCATCACTTTGCGCACACCTACTTCCCTTACCCGGCTGATCGCCCGTGCTGTCGAAAGGTTGACATAGTTCAGGACCGCGATCAGCAGGATGAAACCGGCAATCCCAGTTAAGATATATATAGTTTGAATATTACCCTTTACAGCGATATCCCATAGTTGATCGTAGGCGAAAAGGTGGATCCTTTCGATCGGCATCAGGTGCGGTACATAATATCCACCCCCCGGTTTCGTGACAGGCCATGCATTGCGCTCAGCAAAATCCTTAAGGCGCGATTCAAGTTCTGCCGGATCGCTTCCTGATCTCAGCTTGATGTAAGTGTGGAACTGGTTCCAGGTCCACCGTTGCAAACGATCGGCGGAAATAATGCCTTCGATGGCGATAAAAAAATTCATTTGCAGATGCGAGTGAACAGGAAAGTCTTCATACACGGCCACCACTTTGAAATTCTGGTCGAAGATCTCCATGGATTCACCCAGCGCAGGTTTATCTCCAAAGTATTTCTTCTTCAAGGTGTAATTAAGCGCGATGGTGTTCGGCTCGGTTAGCGCGGTATTATTGTCGCCCTCGAGTACATCGAGACTGAACATCCTGAAGACGCCGGGGTCAGCAACTCCACCCTTGCCTTCCGTGAATTTCTTATTGCCCACTTCAAACAATGGCGCCTCGTTAAGACTCAATATCCTGGCGTAATACTCAACCTGTGCAAATTCCTCAGCCAGGGTCGGCGCGATCATGGGCGGCACCATCGCCCCCTTTCTCACCGTGCCGTCGTCGTTGAAATGTTCATTGTACACACGGAACTTGAGGTGAGAGTCTTCAACGTGCCTATCAAAGCTCAGTTCATCAAAAACGTACATGGCTATAATAAAGAAGATAGCCATGCTGATAGCCATGCCTCCGATGTTGATGATTGAAAAGAATCTGCTTTTCAGAAGATTGCGGATCCCGATCTTGAAATAATTCTGAAACATATCGTATGAGTTAAGATAGGATGGCCTGCTCTTCCGGATGGCGAATGGCCGCATATAATTCAGGACCTGATACCAGTAGTTTAGCTTCGCCCGCCATGCGGATTTTCTTTTTAACGTTGCATAATATTTCTCTTCAAGGTCGCCCTGCACTTCTTCCGCGAGATCCGATCGAAGGAACCATAACAATAACCGCTCTGCGTATTTCGGGGGTCTCATCCTATTCATTATTTCTTACTCCACTGCCCTTCGCGAGTCCGGATAACGCGGAATCAACAAAACGCAGAAGCGGAAAAGTCAACATCCTTCAACTTTGAATCCTGAACCTTATCAAAATCCATAACTGAATTTATCAGCGAACGCTGGATACTGTTTCCAAAGTGAAACCCTGAAGTCGCGGGAATTTTCGAGGGCACGTCGTCCGTATGCCGTAATGGAGTAGATGCGTTTTCGCCGCCCGCCTCTCTCGGCGGTGGAGTTTCCCATTTCAGATTTCAAAAAACCCTTGTCCTCTAACCGCGTGAGCGTTGAGTGCACTGCCCCGATCGAAACCGCGCGCTGGGTCTGGGTCTCGAATTCTTCAGCGATGTTAAATGCATAAGCCTCCTTGCCAAGGATCCCGACCAACAGCAATATCACTTCCTCAAAGTCGCCTAATCCTGTCTCTTTCATTTGTTTCCGGATTGTAGAACTAATATACGGGTATCTCCCTAATTTGTTCTACTAAGTAGTAACAAATCTGAAGAAACTTTCGTCGTTACAGAATTGTGTCCGGCCGCGGACGAATTAAAACTGCGCCATGTCAGATACGTTGTCCTGTTTATGGTCGCTACTTCTATAAATGCAGCCGGGTTGAATGCACAGTGTATATTTCTCCCATGCTAAAGGAAGGGTCGTTAGCGAAGCTGCATGTTTTTCGACCAGCTGGCGGGACCGGAAAAATTCCGAATGGGCATGAAGGATCCAGCAGCGAAATACAATCCGCATCTGTTGCTCAGCAATGTTCATTACCTCAATGGAATGATGAAGCGACGCACAGTTGACGTCGCTTAAGGTGTATCGGCACGGGTCGACATCACGGTCTGATCAATGTGCCGTCCCGTTTTCTCACCTGCCAGTTAGACTTCGTTGAGATAGGATACTTCGCCGCTTCTTTTTCATTGATGTCTACACCGAGTCCCGGTACCTCATTGACGGACATGTACCCGTCTTTCATGGTTGGACAACCGGAAAAGACCTCGAGCATTTTGTCCGAAAAGTTCACGGCCTCCTGGATCCCGAAGTTCCAGACGGTGAGATCCATGTGCGCATTGGCCGCATGGCCGACAGGCGAAACGTCACCGGGTCCGTGCCACGCAGTCCTGATATTAAACCACTCCCCCAGCCGGGCGATCTTCATCGCAGGTGTAATGCCGCCGATCTGGGACACGTGAACACGGATGAAATCAAACCACTGGTTTACCATTGGCATCTTGAACTCATTAATGTTGTTGAATAACTCGCCCATTGCGATCGGAACTGACGTACTCATCCGCAGTTGTTTGAACCACTCCATATTCTCCGGAGAGAACGGATCCTCGATAAAAAACGGATTGTAGTCCTCAAGTTTTTTGATCATGTTGATCGCATCCATGGGCTGAACGCGTTCGTGAATGTCGTGCAACAACTCGATCTCTTCGCCACAGCGTTTCCGTACTGTCTCGAACATCTTTGGCACGGACTTCAGATACATGCCTTCGTTCATATAATTATCGCTCGCACCGCCGAACCCCTGTGTTTTGAAATCCGGTTCGGTCGGAGCGCTGCCTTCCGCGCCAACCGCGCCATAGCCGCCCTGTTGTATGCGGATATACTTGAATCCTTTTCCCATGATCTCCTGCACGTGATCGGCCACAGCTTCAGGTGTCCGGCCACTGGCGTGGGTGTAACACGGCACGGCGAAACGCGATTTCCCTCCCAGCAACTGATACACCGGCATGTTCGCACGCTTCCCCTTGATATCCCACAGAGCCTGGTCGAGTCCGCTCAGGGCGTTGTTGAGTACCGGACCATTCCGCCAGTACGAACTGACATAAACGGAATTCCAGGTATCCTCAATATTATCGACATCCTTGCCTGCACAAAGTTCGTTCAGGTATTTTTCAACTGCAGTCACAACAGCAAATGCGCGTTGCGTAAATGTGGCGCATCCCAAACCATACAGTCCTGGTTCCGTAGTCTCAACCTTCACAACGATCAGGTTGGAGCCCTGGGGCGCCGTGGCAATTGCCTTGATGTTCTTGATCTTCAGCGGAGGCAGGCCTTTTGCGTAAGCGGGAGTTTCATAGTGATCGGCGTGCGCTGCGCTGGTTACCGGAATTCCAAAAAGACCTGCAGAGCCTGCCCCCAGCATCTTCAGGGCATCGCGGCGATTGGTTGGTTGAGCTGAATTCTTCATAGGTGGTTTG
>CBFGXV010000027.1:0-12052 GCA_965652755.1 uncultured Chryseosolibacter sp.
CGCATTTCAACCGTCCTCATGGGCCAGACGCACGCGTGCAAATGATCACTCATAACCTGTTAAAGAAAGCCATAGAATAAAAAATTGCGACATTAGTTCCCGTACTGTGTGAACATTCGATGGGTGCACGTGAAACCGGGTGAGTATGAATAGAAAGAAAAACATTCAAGGTCTGTCAAGACGCAACATATTGAAAGGCATCGCGAAGGCCGGATTGGCTGCGTCGTTCACTCCTGGCAGCGCCCTGGGCGGGACCGCGTCCCGCGGGAGGAACCTGATCACGGAAGAGAATCGCAAGGCAGGGACGACAGACTGGCAACTGACATACGTCCGGTCAAAGGACCATCGCTCGGAATCACTGGAAGGCTATTGCGCGCGCACCAGCGTCAGAGCCGGCGAGCAGATGGATATATTTATCAATTCGGATAAGGATACGGAAGTTTTGATAGATGTTTATCGAATGGGGTATTACAATGGAAAGGGTGGACGTCATATGACGCGCCTGGGTCCGTTTTCCGTTTCCCCGCAGCCCACTCCTCCTGTGGCAGAACACAGGCTGAGACAGTGCCAGTGGAAGAAGACCACGGCGGTAACTATACCAGCTGACTGGCCGGGCGGCGTGTACCTAGGCAAACTATCGTGCAGCCATCATCGCTACCAGAGTTACATTATTTTCGTCGTGCGCGATGATCGGACAGCAGATGTCATGTTTCAAACGAGCGATACCACCTGGCATGCGTACAACAAGTGGCCGGATAACTACTCACTTTATGATAGTGATCTTCCGCAGCAGGCACACAGCGCAAGGACCTGGGTAAGCTACGAGAGGCCGTACGGTAAATATCCACAGGTGGTCGACCAGCCACTTTCGCAAGGTTCAGGTGAATTCCTGCTATGGGAATATCCACTCTGCTTTTGGCTGGAGAAGAACGGGTACGATGTAACGTACTGTTCCAATGTTGACACACACGCCGACGCAAAGGGCTTGCAACGCGTAAAGTGTTTTCTATCCGTGGGGCATGACGAATACTGGTCGCTTGATATGTACAACAATGTGAAAGGTGCGATCTCGAATGGTCTGAGTGTAGGATTTCTTTCAGGCAACAGCGTCAAATGGGTAATTGATTTTCAGCCGGCGACTGGCATTAACAACAGTGAGTCCGATGCGCGCACAGGGCTGTCCAGCACAGGGATGAGATTGGGTACGCTTCCTGATCCGCATGGAAACGAGTTTCGCACCATCTATCGTCTAGGACGCTTTGGTGGATTGACGGATGAGGAAAAAGCGAAAGCGAATTACGCAGGACCATTTGATATAGAAGGTCCAAATGAAGGATTGTTGATGGGCTCGCGCAATCCTTCGGTTCCTAATGGATCAGGAGATTGGATCGTTCGCAAAGCCGATCACTGGATCTTTGAAGGAACCGGTATGAAGGAAGGTGAATCGATCCCTGGAATTGTGGGATGGGAACATCATGGCGATCCTGCCGACATCCCCGGATTACAAGTCATCGCCTCTGGTCCGACTTTGAACAGTGGTGGCAAGAATTCTGAAAGCGCGGCGACGGTCTATCCCGGCCCGAAAGGGAACTGGGTCTTTAACGCTGCCACAATCTTCTGGTGTATCGGATTATCAAAACCTCCGGGACTTATTCCCCCGTATTCCCATTTCGGTCGCCCGCATGGGGAGGACGAGCGCGTCCAGCGGATTACTGCTAATTTTTTCAAACGTTGCGGGATAACGTGATCTTTGGATCAGCCCGCTCACACCCCCTCAATCTCTATAGTTCAGTGCCGGTTCCCTGTCGCCGAGCAATGCATGGTACTTGTACTCGCCGACGCTCTGAACGAGCTCGGCTTTTGCTTTCTGGAGGACTATGGGATCTGAGAAGAGGTCGATGCCCGTAAGGGCCATCGTTTTTGCCGCCACGATCATACCTTTCATTCCGATTGGCGTGGCTCCGCACGCAACCGCCTGCCAGCTGTGGGCGGACGTTCCCGGTACCCACGTCGCGGCATATAGCCCAACCGTTGGTGTTACATAGCTGACGTCGCCAACGTCCGTGCTGGCGGGCCATATATTCACCTCTGTTCGCAGGGGCAGAATACTGGCGGCGCTGCTGATGGACGCTTGTGAATCCTGGAATGTTTCGCGGATCTTCTTTGCGAACCCCACGTCATTGCCGTCATAGAGAACGCCGCCCACTGCCACCAGATTCTCATACATGACCTTCGCCAGCGTTTTATTGATAAGCAAATCATGCGTGCCTCCGATTATTTCGTAGTCCATTGTAGTTTCAGTTCCCAGCGCGGCACCTTTCGCCGCGTTGACAATACGATCAAAGGTAGCCACGGTTTGATCGCGCCTTGGGTGGCGAACATAGTAGTACACTTCGGCAAAGTTTGGAACAACATTTGGCGCCTGTCCTCCCTCAGTAATAACGTAGTGAATACGCGTGTCTCCCGGGATATGCTCGCGCATCATGTTAACCATATAATTCAACGATTCCACTCCGTCAAGCGCGCTGCGTCCTTTGTCGGGCGCCGAAGCCGCGTGAGCGGAGACGCCGTAGAATCTGAACTTCGCCGACTTATTCGCGAGAGCGCTGCTCATTGTCACTTCATTGCGGTCGCCGGGATGCCAATGCAAAACTGCGTCGACCTCGTTGAACAAACCTGCGCGGACCATGTACACTTTACCGCTCCCGCCTTCTTCAGCTGGCGTGCCGAATACCTTTATAGTTCCGGTCAGTTTCTTTTGTTCAATCAGCTTCTTCAGCTCGATTCCTGCAGCCACACTTGCGGTCCCAAACAAATGATGTCCGCAACCATGACCCGCGCTCTTTCCCGGAATGGGTTTGCGTTCGAACGTAGCATCTTGAGAAAGGCCGGGTAGTGCGTCATATTCGGCGAGTATGCCAATAACGGGTTTGCCTGTTCCGTGGGTTGCGACAAAAGCCGTCGGTATTCCGGCAATGCCGGTTTCAACAGTGAATCCGTTCTCTTCAAGCGTGCGCACCAATAGCGCAGAACTTTGTTTTTCCTTGTAACCCACTTCTGCAAAGTCCCAGATATCCATTGCGATCTTGCTTAGCCGCTCGTAATCTCCATCAATGTTTTTGGATGCGCGATCTTTGAGTAGCGCAAGACCGGAGTTTCGTTTTGACTGCCCGGCACAGATCATCACACAGCAGATGAGAAAAAGGTGGATTAAAAGTAATCGCATAATTTTGGTTAGAGATGATCGCTTCAGATTGATTTTGTTCATAACCGCTAGTCTCCCGGGAGGTCGCGGTTTAAAGCTCAGGCGATAATAGCATTATTCCGTTTATCATCCAATCCTGTATCGAAGTGGCGCCAGGGAAATGCGGATGCTTTTTCTTTTCCGTTCGGCCTCTGTGGGTGTATGATCCCGAGTTTAGAAGTTTGGTTGTGAAATGATAAAGATTTTCCCATCAAGCCTCTGCTGTCATTTCATTGGTCAGGGCGAAATACTAACTCGTCATCAGGTTATGATCACGTCAACATTCACAAAATCAAGATTATGGCTACCACAATCTCAGGTTCAACCGGTTTTTTAGATAAAACCTTATTGGACAAACTGTTTATTGCTTGCGGTATTTTGTCGTCGCTGCTTTATGTGGCTGCGAATATCTTTATACCCATGCAGTATCCAGGTTACAGTCTCGCCTCCCAGACTGTGAGCGAGCTCTCGGCAATCGGATCTCCCACCAGGCAATTATGGGTTCAATTGTTAAGCGTGTATTCTATCCTTGTAATTGGTTTTGGCTGGGGGATGTGCCGGGTTGCGGGAAAGAAGAAGTCTCTTCGGCTCGCAGGGATATTGATTGCTGTTTACGCTGTCATTGGTTTCTTCTGGCCGCCGATGCATACACGTGAAGTACTGGCTGCAGGTGGAGGAACCTTGACAGATACCCTGCACATTGTCTTCACGCTTGCAACTGTTCCTTTGATGCTGTTGGTGGGGTTCGCTTCCGCTGCCCTCGGAAAGTCATTTCGCTATTATTCGGTGATCTCGCTTTTGATCGTGATCTTCTTTGGCGTTCTGACAGGTCTTTCTTCTCCGCAGATGGAAGCCAACTTACCCACGCCATGGATGGGCGTTTGGGAGCGGATCAGCATTGGCGCTTACATGCTGTGGGTAGTAGTGCTCTCTGTTTTTCTGTTCAGGAAGATGAGTGGAAAGATGATGATTTGATTTGGGGGGAATAGGACTCCCCTGAAAGATGTCGCGCCCTGTTAGTTAGACAGAGCGCGACATCTTGGTTTGACGTCATGCACTTTGGAAGCTGGTATCCATCTGTAATCTTCGTTCTGCGCTTTCGTCCGTGGGTGGTCGTGAATCCCTAATACGCTGTGCGTTCGAATTCGTAGCTACGGAACCGCTCGAATGCAGCTTTCTCCAAGGCTTCCCTGTGATTGGGATGGGCGATCTGGATCAGCGCCTTCGCACGTTGCCGCATATTCTGTCCGTAGAGATAAGCGACCCCATACTCTGTAACGACATAATGAGCGTGTGCGCGGGTTGTCACCACCCCGGCGCCAGGCTTGAGAAACGAGACTATTCGCGATTCTCCTTTCGACGTTGCAGATGGCAGCGCAATGATCGGTTTTCCTCCTTCGGAAAGCGCAGCTCCTCTCATGAAGTCCATCTGTCCGCCAACTCCCGAATAATGATAAGTTCCGATTGAATCGGAGCAGACCTGACCGGTAATGTCAACCTCGATCGCACTGTTGATCGCCGTCACTTTTGGATTTGTTCTGATAACCGCGGTATCGTTAACATAATCAATTCCCAAAACTGCTATCGACGGATTGTCATCGACGAAATCATAAAGCTTGCGGCTGCCGACGAGGAACGAGCTTACGGTTTTCCCCCTGTGTTTTCTCTTATGTTCATTTGTGACAATGCCTTGTTGTATGAGCGGAATCAGGGCATCCGAAAACATTTCCGTGTGGACTCCGAGCTGCCGGTGATTTGTCAGACTCCTGAGCACGGCATCGGGGATTGCTCCGATACCGACTTGCAAAGTAGCGCCATTCTCGACGAGTTCGGCGCAATGCGACGCAATCCTGGATGCGATTTCAGTCGGGGCGCTGCACACCACTTCAGGTAATTCCTGCTCGCCCTGGACTACTGCATTGAATGCCGATATGTGAACGATGCCGTCACCATGAGTCCGTGGCATTCTCGGATTCACCTGAGCAATGACCGTTTTGGCACTCTTCACCGCAGCCGCAGCAATATCGACAGATGTACCCAATGAGCAATAGCCGTGTTTGTCCGGCTCTGATACCTGGACGAGGGCCACATCAATAGGCAAAATATTTTTTCTGAAGAGAATGGGGATCTCACTCAGAAAGATCGGCACATAGTCACCGCGACCGCTGTTTACCGCCTCACGCACGTTCTGAGATACAAACAACGAATTCATTCTAAAGCTGTCCCGGTATTTTTTGTCTGTGAGAATCGCATCGCCCTGAAGGCTGATGCTCACCAGTTCTACGTTCCAAAGCTCTTTCGATCGCTTGGCCAGTTCCTTCAGAAGAAAGTGCGGTGTGGCGGCGCCGCCATGAATGAATACGCGTTGCCCCGGGGTAATTAGTTTCAGAGCATGTTCTGCCTTGGTGTACATAACGTTATTATTTTGTTGAGTTGCTTTGATTAAATTTTCCTTTAGCTTGTTACTGTTTTGATGTGGGGTTTGGTGTTTCCTCATTCGTATCACATTTATCCCCGAAAAACGAAAAGAGGGTACGTGCAGGAGGCGCTGATATTTTTGATAACACTGCTGTGAAAGATCCTTTCCGCGGCGTTTCTATGGACTGAACACAACGCCAGTGCGTCGGGTTTATTTTTAGCGATGTACCTATTAATACCTCCGGCGATGTCGGATGAGCGGATCGTGTCGTATTTGTAATCTAAATCGTCCCCATATATGTTGCGGATGATGAATTGCAATTCCTCCAGGTCATCTTCCGCATCTTTGCTGTATGCCTCTTCCATTACCTGCAAAATGGTGAGTTCGCATTTCAGCGCTTTGATCCAGGGGAGGAGTCTTGCCAATGGAAGTTTTCTTTCCCTCAGATAATCGAAGGCGTATACCACCGTCCGGATTTCCGAGTAGACGTGGCCCACGGGGATTACCAAAACGGGGACATCATTTTTTGTTATGGCGTTGTAAGTATTGCTGCCGCCAAAGAATTGGTAGAGGTCTCCAGGTCCATCGGATCCCAGGACTATCAAATCGTAACCTTTGCCTTTTTCCCGGATGACCGAGCTCAGCCTGCTAACGCTCCCTTCAATGTCAGCATTACAGGTTATCCGGAATGCCTTGCTCACTTGTATTGTCTGGGCTTCCAGCCTTTCTGCAATTTCTCCGATGACCGTTTGGTTGCCGGTGATTATATCAACCGGGTTGAGATCGAACACAGAATGAATGTGGAGCAGTGTCAATTCCGAGTTTGAAGCGTGCGCAAGCTTTGCAGCATAGCCGATTGCGCAATGAGCGGCATAAGAAAAATCCGTAGGACAAAGTATCTTTTTCATAAGGTGTCGCTCAAGGACCTCTTTGATTTTAACTTTTTGCCATTCGTAAGTCAGCGTTCCTTCTCGTTGCACTACACCGAAACGCGCATCCAAAGATGGCAAAGCGATGATTGATCGGGGCTGAGGTTTGTCAATAAGCACAATGATCATTGTCAGCCCGTTGTCCGGCTTCGCGTACCGAAAAACAATTGGTTTGATTGATGATTGAAGTCATACTTCTTGTGTATGTATCTCCATTACTTGCTGGAAATTCAGGTTATGAAAACAAATGTCCTGGTACTATCATTAATTGCTGCTGGAGCATTGCTGTCAGGCGGATGCTCATCCACAGGCCTTACCGCCTCCAGCCATCTGACGAATGTCCAATTGACTGATGGTAATTACCGTGTCGTAGCAACGAATATTTCCGGTGAAGGATCTGCCGAGGCTGTGCTGGGATTTTGCGTTGGATTCGGAGCTTCACAGGTTGCTTTGATCCCACTAACTACAACCAGAATGCTTTATGGAAATGCGATGCAGGACTTGTGGGCAAGTTTTTGAATCGAAACACGTCGGAAACCGCAGGGTGGCGCTTGTGAACTTGTGGTATGATTCCGATGCGCTGAACCTGCTCGTTTATACCAAAGTCAATACAGTAATAACCGCGGACGTTATTGAATTTGACTGACGTCTTTTTTTAATGATCTTTTAACCAATATCGACATGAAATTGCTAGTTGTGTATTACTCACTTACCGGGAACAACGACGCCCTCGCGCAAAAAATCATTGAAGGTTTGGATTGTGATGTCTTCAGAATCCAGACTGCCAGGAAAAGAACAAAGCTTTCGGTGTTCCTGGATCTGATCCTAAAAAGAAGTCCGAAACTTCAGGAATATTCGATCCGGTGTTCCGATTATGACCACCTGATTTTCATAGCGCCTGTGTGGGCAGGGAAAGTGGCAACACCAATGCAGACTTTCTTTGAAAAGGAAAAGCAAAATATTCTCAAATATTCTTTCATCACGCTTTGTGGTGGTGTCGCGGGACAGAAACAAAAGATCGCTGAATATCTGACGGCCACATTACAGCATAAGCCGGTCGCCGTTGAGGAGTTATGGGTCAGCGACCTGCTTCTTGCGGGACAAAAGGACAACGACACAACGCATTATAGTGTGCGGACAGCAGACTTGTACGTTTTTAAACCGGAGATTGACGCGTTCCTGAAGGATGTGGCTGGTTCAACTGAGCGTTCCCCCGCAGCTATCGTTTCGTGATGCTTCGTTTGAGAGCTAACAGACGACCGGTTTACTGCTTTCGGTTGGTCAGAACATTGGCGTCAGCGTCCCGATCGGCCGCTTTATTTTCTCGCGATTCAGTCCCCCGGTCTTTTTCAAGTTTCCGGTAATATCTACGAAACAGGAAGTTGCTTTTCATCGCCTCCATGTTTTCATTAAAACGAGTGGTTCCCTCTTGTACCTGAAGCGCGCTTTCCATCAGGACCTCGCGTAGCGTGGTGTCGGACAACAGGAGCGCGGCCGTTCCTTCGCCAGACTTTAAGCCCTCAATAACGGATTCCAGGTTTTGCGTCATCACTGCAGTTCTTTCGCTCGCGATTTCAATTTTCATCATTGAGTTATCGAGTCGTTTGGTGAGGGTAGTATCTGTAAACAATGTTCCTGCCAGTCCCTGGCCTGTTCCGAATCGATTCACAATCTCTTTTGCATTAGCCGTTAATATTGCCGTGTTGGCACCTGCATCCCTGAAGTCACTTACAGCCTGCTTCAGGTCGTGCGTAATTAGTGTGTCTGAAAGCAGATTCCAGAGGCTTTTGCTGCTGTTGAGCTTTATTGTTATTTCATCGAGGTTACGTGTAACCCGTTCAATGGTGTTGTTCGTGGTGTTCAGGGTTCTCAGCATTTCGTCTGTTTCGATCGGCTCTCTCGAAGCGATGACTGACCCTTCCGCAACAGCAGGCGCGGCGGCGGATTGCGAGTTGATGTTGACCAGTTTGTTCCCCATGAGTCCATCGGTCCCTATGGATGCAATGGAGTTTTGCTTGATGTAGGGTCTGACTTTGTCGTCAATGACCAGGACTACGAGAATGTTACTGTCACTGGCCAGTTCAATTTTTTTTACCGTTCCGACATCAATGCCTTTGAACCTCACGTTGTTTCCCGGCATTAAACCATTTACCGAATTCATGGATGCCTTGATTGTAAAGGTGCTTCCAAGCAGATTCCGGTTTTTTCCGATCATATAAAGCGTGACGATCAGGAACACAAGTCCCGAAAGCACGAAGAGACCCAGTTTGACATTATCGGTTGATTTTGTTTTCATAGCAGTTTTATTCAAAGAATTCTCTGATCCGGGGATCCGCGTTTGCCTTAAGCTTGCTGAAAGTATTGTCAGCATAACATCTCCCGTCAATGAGCATGACTACCCGGTTTGATGTGATGTCGATACAGTTCATGTCGTGAGATATGATGACCGAGGATGTATTGTATTTCTTCTGAACCTTTACAATGAGTTGACTGATCTCCCTTGCAGTCACGGGATCCAGGCCCGTCGTTGGTTCATCGTACAGGATGATCTCCGGTTTCAGGATCAATGTTCTTGCCAGCGCGATCCTTTTGCGCATTCCGCCGGAGAGTTCTGCAGGCATCATGTCGATCGTGTGTTCGAGTCCTACGTCCTGGAGAGCTTGCCGCACAGCATTTTCGGCTCCACGCGCTCGTTGCTCTTTGTCCCAATGTCGTCTGAGGGGAAATTCGAGATTGTCCCTTACAGTCATCGAATCGTAGAGCGCATTGCTTTGAAAAAGAAAACCGACGCGTGCCCGCATTTTGTCCAGTGATTCGACGTCTAGTTCTCCGATGTTTTCTCCGAGTACATGAATCGTTCCTTCTTCCGGGAACATCAGGTTGATGATACATTTGATCAGGACGGATTTTCCGGATCCGGATTTTCCCAGAATCGCTACATTTTCGCCGCTGTCAACGCGCATGGAAAAGTTGTTGAGGACGTGGTTGTTCCCGAATGATTTATGGATCTTTTTTACTTCGATCACCGGAGCGTTCTTCATATGAGAATCATGTTAATCCCAGTAAATCGGATATCTGCACTGCGACGAGGTCTATAATAAATATCATGAGCGATGCCACCACGACCGCCGAATTGGCAGAGCGGCCGACACCTTCGGTGCCCTTCCTTGAATAGTATCCTTTATAACATCCGATCAATCCGATAGCGAATCCGAAGAAAAAGGTTTTGACTAGCGCTGGAACCACGTCACCAAAACTAAGCGAGTCAAAGACCTGCGACCAGTAAAGATCCCAGCTGACTCGTCCACGTATGTTTACGCCGAGATAACCTCCGTATAATGAAATGGCGTTTGAGAGGTTTGCCAGGACCGGTAGCATGAGTGTTGTGGCTGCGACGCGCGTAACAACGAGATACTTAAAAGGGTTTGTTCCCGACACCTCCATTGCGTCTATCTGCTCCGTTACGCGCATGGACCCAAGTTCCGCGCCCATGCCGGAGGCGATTTTTCCGGCGCAGATTAGACCTGTAATCACCGGGGAAATTTCACGAACGAGCGAGACGGCGACCATACTTGGAAGAAGAGATTCAGCTCCGAACTCCACGAGTGTGGGCCGCGATTGGATCGTCAACACGAGTCCCATGATAAAACCTGTGATGCCGACAAGGGGCATGGATTTGTATCCGACCCAGTAGCATTGACGGATAAATTCTTCGAATTCAGGATGACGCTTCACCGACTCGCGGAAAAATCGGCTCGTAAACATGGCGATGTCCCCTGTCTCACTGAGGAATTTGTAACTGCTTTTGAATGCGTTTTTCATCTTTTTGTTGTCTACAACCAAAGATGTCGTCTTGATCGTTCAGCGGAGATGATGGGGGTCAATCGGCAGGCTGATAATTGTCATGCTCGCCAGTCGGAACTGGTGATGGCGTGCCCAGGCGCGAGACCTCGGATGTCGTCTCACGCGTATTGCTGCCACTAACGCGGCTGTTTTCTTTTAAGTATTGGATCAGCGTGGTAAACGCGGGCAGGCATCAGATAACATATTATTCGCCGGCCTGAGTCAGCTTTTACAATTCCTGACCTTAATCAATGCATGCTGCGATCATTATCATTCGGGGCTGCGATTTATCCACCTACATTGGCTTTCAGAATATAATCATCACGAAACGCCGCATCATTGGCTTTAGTAAGGTGATTCATTTATTTTGCGAACTATTGATCACAGACATCTGATGCACAGCCCCGGGCAACCCCTTGGTTCAGGCCTCCTTAGTCTTCGGACGCTCCAGTATATTGTATACGGGGCACTGTTGCTGTATTTCGGCCGGGACATTCTAATTCCGGTGAGCTTTGCTGCCTTGATCAGTTTTGTGCTTTACCCTGTTTGCGCATGGCTTGAGAGAAAGGGTGTCGGTCGCCTTACCGCGATCATTCTGGCTGTCGCGCTTATTGTTATCCTTGGTATGCTTATCATTGCCTTATTGATAAGCCAGCTGGTTTCTTTTATCGAAGAGTGGCCTGTATTACTTCAAAAAATCAATCGTTCATTTGAAGATATCAGCCGGTTTCTGGTGGATGCGCTGGGAATGTCCCGCGAGCAGCAAAGGAATCTTTTCGAAAGAATTTCCGGCGAATCTGGCGGTAACATCCTGCCGATCCTGCGCAGTGCCCTGTCGGCTTCTGCCGCGTCAGCGTTGATGTTGTTCCTTATCCCTGTTTATGCCGTGCTGATACTCTATTACCGGCATCAGTGGATACACATCCTTTACAGGCTGTTTCCCGGTGAAAGACAGGAGAGTTTGCAGGAGATCCTGCTCCTGACCATTAAAACATATTACAATTTTATCAAGGGTATGGCAATCGTCTACCTGGCAGTGGGTCTCCTTAATAGCGCAGGCCTGTGGTTACTCGGCGTTCCGCATCCGGTATTGTTTGGTTTTGTCGCGTCGATCCTTACGTTTATCCCGTACGTTGGCATCATTGCCGGATCCCTTCTGCCCGTTACGATGGCCTGGATCACCTATGATTCCATATGGTATCCATTGGGCGTTGTGGGTATCTTCAGTTTCATCCAATACCTTGAGGCTAATGTAATCTTTCCCCTCGCCGTGAGCAGTCGCCTCAATGTGAATGCGCTGGTCATGCTGATCGCAATCTTTGTGGGGGCCATTGTATGGGGGATGGCAGGCATGATATTGTTTGTTCCCCTGGTTGGAATCGCAAAGCTCATCGCTGATCACAATCCCAGATGGAAAACCGTATCAATGATACTGGGTGTTGAAAAGCCTGTGAAGAGATAATCATCTTATTTTCCAAAATAAACTCTGACTCCGTTCACAAAATGGAGACCGTTTCCATAGCGTGGATTTCCCTCTATTTTTTCAGCTGACGCTTTGATGAAAGCGGGCCCGATTCCCAGATAGACACACAGTGCATATTCCTTTCTCGACAGCAG
>CBFGXV010000028.1:0-11981 GCA_965652755.1 uncultured Chryseosolibacter sp.
ATAATCTTTGTAAAAAAATACCACAAGGGAAGAGCTGGTTTATTGGAATGGAAATTTTAGAACTGTCACCAACGATCTTAACTTAAGGGGCTTTGCCGATTAATGTGAGGCTCCTGGAAACCGGATACGGAATGGATTTTAGGGTATATGAAGCGACCCCCGGGGTAAGTGTACTTCTTCGTCCGGATGCGCCCGTTTATTCAATTGTGACTGTCAGCAACGACTTTGTAGCGCTGACAGGTGTCAAGAGGGTGGACCTCATTGGAAAAAGCCATTTTAGTTTTTTATCGGAGGGTTCGGACAGGGAATATTTTGGCGCACGTGAAAATATCAGGGCCTCCTTCGAACATGTTATCGCGACAGGGACTCCATATGAAATTCCGGTGCAGCGATTTGACTTGCCCGGGCCGGGCGGAGTCCTGCAACCAAGGTTCTGGAGGGTCAATACCGCTCCTGTCATGGACGATTCCGGCAAACTAGTCTATCTTATTCATACCATCGTTGATGTGACGGATAAACTGAAGGCTGAGGAAGACCTCGCCTCTATTCACGGTATTCGGGAAGCATATAGGTTTTTTGTAAACGCCCCCGTAATTATTGGTTATGTGCGCGGCGATGACTACGTGATCGACTTCGCAAACGAAGGGTTGCTAAAGGTCTGGCAGAGATCGAAAAAAATCATTGGAACACCCCTGCTGAAAGCCATACCAGAGTTCGAAGGTCAGGGAATAAAAGAATTGCTCGACCACGTGCGGCTGACGGGCAAGCCGTTCTTTGCAACGGAGCATCCGCTTACATTCGTCAGGGGAGAACGTACAGAGACACGATATTTTGATTTTGTATATCAGCCATTCTATGAAAATGAAACAGACAAGGTTGCTTCGGGTGTCATAAGCGTCGGGCACGATGTTTCCGAACAGGTTCAGATAAGGCACAAGTTCAGGAATGTACTGGATCAGGCACAGAATCCGATCCTCATTCTCAAGGGACGGGAGATGACCCTCGACATAGCGAACGAGGCATTGTTAAATCTGTGGCAGATCGACAGAACAGCCATCGGCAAGCCGTTCCTGGAAATATTGCCAGAGATGAAGGATCAGGGCTACATGGAGATCCTGCAACGTGTTTTTGATACGGGTGAGGCATATCACGGTTACGAAATGCCTGCGTGGTTCAGGGGAGCGGACGGCATACCAAGGAATGTTTTCTTCAATTTCATTTATCAGCCCTATCGCGAGCCGGGCGGGGAGATCTCCGGAGTGCTGGTGATGGCTTCCGACGCAACGGCCCAGGTATTGGCCAAGCGGGAGATGGAGCGGAACCAGAGGAAATGGAAAGACATCGCCAATTCAATGCCTGTCATCGTGTGGGCCGCATCGGGCGATGGACGCATAACATTTTTCAATGACCAGTGGTACCATTTCACGGGTCTGACGGAGGCGGAGTCAATGGATTTCAATTGGACTAAAGTGTTGCATCCCGACGACCTTGATCGCTGTCTGTCTGTGTGGAGGGATGCGCTCGCGAAAGAAAAGTCGTACGAGATCGAAGCCCGTTACAGAGCAAAGGATGGCCACTATAGCTGGGTGATCGCCAGAGGCGTTCCCATTAAACAGGATGGAAAGTTTGTGGGATGGTACGGGACAAGCACGGACATTGATAAACTGAAACAACTTGAGTCCACGCTGGAGACAAAGGTGCGTCAGCGCACGGAGGAACTGGAGGCCAAGAACAAGCTACTCGACAATATTCTCAAGAACTCATCCAATGGAATTACCGTTTCGGAAATGATATTCGACGAGGCCGGTAACGTAGTCGACGCATTAACGATCATGGCAAATGATGCTGCCGTTAAGTTCTCGGGGCTTCCACGCGATCTTTATCTGACGAAGACAGCCACCGAGTTTGACCCCAACATCATCGCTTCACCTTACGGGCAGAAGTGTATCAGCACGCTGAAGACCGGAGAGCCGTCGGTTATTCAATACTTTCTCGAGTTCACCTCGCGATGGCTGGAGCTAACGATCTCGAAGATGGACGATCGGCACCTGATCCACATTTTCACGGACGTGACACCGATCAAGCAGGCACAGCTTCAACTGGAAAAGACCATCGACGATCTGAAATTTGCCAACGCAAACCTGGAAGAATTTGCATATGCGGCATCACACGACCTCAAAGAGCCTGTGCGCAAGATCCAGCTTTTTGCCGGCCGTCTCAAAGAAGGGCTCACCGACAAACTCGACACAGAACAGAACCGATATTTCGAGCGCCTTGAAAGTTCAACAATCCGGATGATGAACCTGATCGATGATCTTCTGGAGTATTCTCAGGCCGCAAGCGGTACCGCTGAACCCGGGAGCGTCGACCTGAACCAGACCCTCACCAACGTGCTGGAGGACCTGGAAATAGAGATCGCCAAGAAGCAATCCGCCGTAAGTGTGGGAGCCCTTCCGGAGATCAAGGGAAATTCACGGCAAATGCACCAACTTTTCCAGAATCTGATCAGCAATTCGCTGAAGTATAGTCAGCCAGTTATTCCTCCGGAGATTCGCATCATTTCCCGCGTCGTGAATGGAAGGGACATAAGCAGCGAACTACCTCCGGATATAAAATTCCACTGCATCGAGGTAACAGACAACGGAATAGGATTCGATCAGAAATACGCCGACGGCATTTTCAAGCTTTTTACCAGACTGCATTCTGACCCGCAGTATAAGGGCTCCGGCATCGGTCTTTCGATCGTGAAAAAAGTGGTTGAAAACCATCACGGCTACATTTTTGCTAAAAGTCGCCCGGGTCACGGTGCCACTTTTACGTTGCTGTTACCCGCCTGAATTGACGATACCTGTTTTCCGACCACCACAACAAGTTATCGACTAAAAAAATTAGTCATATAAAACTAAAAATATTAGTATAGCCCGGTATCTTTGTCTGAAACAGAAACGGCTATGAATACACTACGAAACATCCGGATAGCAACAGGTATGAAGAAAATTGAATTGGCAAATGATAACATGGCGGTCGTGCAGATCGGGGATATTTTGAGGGAGCACCGCGATACGCTCATTACCCGCATGCTTTCCGACCTTGGAACTTACATCACTTACCAATTTAGTGTTCCTGCAAAAAAAGATCAGCTTGAAAATATCAGGGCGCGCCTGCTCGACCTGAAAAAAGCGAATATCAGCATGGCAAAATACAACGCGGTCATATCGGAAGTGCTCGAAAATGAAACGACTTACATTAAATCAGAATCTTTCTATCAGGAGATAAATGAAGTTATCGGGGAAGAGTTAAATCCTTCCCAGCTCATACTGGTGAAGTAGGCAGGCTTGGAATTCACGGGCATACGTGGTTTATTTAGGGTTATCTTGCCATCCGATAATGGAGTTGAGAAGCGTCAATGTTACCAGGTACGTTACGCCGTTGCGCGAAGGCGGATCGCTTCCCGCCATTGTCGAGGCGGACGATCAGTTTCTTTACGTCCTCAAATTCAGGGGCGCAGGGCAGGGAACCAAGGCCCTGATCGCCGAACTCATTGGAGGGGAAATCGCCAGGGCGCTCGGGATGAAAGTTCCGGAGATTGTTTTTGCAAATCTTGACAGCGCGTTTGGACGGATGGAAGGCGACGAAGAGATCCAGGATCTGCTGAAAGCAAGCACGGGCCTGAACATAGGTATCCATTACCTGTCAGGGGCTATCACATTCGACCCTTTGGCAGTGAAGGTCCCCGCCGAACTGGCATCGATGATCGTCTGGATGGATTGTCTCCTGATGAATGTGGACCGCACCTCGCGCAACACGAATATGTTATGGTGGAATAAGGAACTGTGGCTCATCGACCACGGCGCCGCGTTGTATTTCCATCACAACTGGCAGACGGCGGACAACGCATCAAAGCCATTCCCCGGAATAAAAGACCACGTTCTGCTGTCTCTCGCCACGGGGCTGGATGCCGCCGACAAGCGTGCAAAATCCATATTGACCGATGACCGGATCCTCGAGATCGTATCTTTAATACCGGAAGCCTGGCTTTCCAATGAAACTGCATTCTCTTCGGTTGATGCTCAAAGGGAAGCGTATGCCGTTTTTCTTCGCAAGCGAACTGCAAACTCAGACCTTTTTTTAAAAGAAGTAACCCATGCAAGAGCCGCACTTATTTGAATACGCTGTCATCCGGGTAGTGCCTCATGTGGAACGCGAAGAGTTTCTTAACGCCGGGGTGATACTTTACTGCTCTTCCGAAAAATTTCTCAGGTGCCTCACGGAGGTTGACGAGCAGAGACTAAAAGTGTTGTGTGACAAAATCGACTTCACAGAGCTGCGGAAGCACATTCAATCCTTTGAGCGCATCTGCGCCGGGGGAAAGGATGCAGGGCCCATCGGAAAACTTTCGATGCCCGAGCGCTTCCGCTGGCTGACGGCGGCCAGAAGCACAATAGTACAAACCTCTCAAGTTCATCCCGGCCTCTGCAACGACGCCTCAGAAATGCTGAACAGGCTGTTCGGTCAACTTGTCGGGCAGGAGTGAACTTCCCCCCCCCTCGACGATCGGACTGCGCCGGTGTAGACGTTCTGACTCAGCTGTACATACGGGTTATATGTAAGGAATTTGGCTGTTTTTCTTAATTACACCGCCGGAATGCAAATAATAATGTAACCCAGTCAGACCGGGAAAGCATACCCGCCGATAATGGTTTTATTGCTGGTTTGTTGTCGATAAATGTGGTATTTTGACGTACGCAAAGACCATCCGTTGACGAAAAACGATATTTATCGAATCAACGTCCGGCAAAAATTTTGGAGTGGTCATGCGAGGTTGATGCGGATTTACTTATTAATTGCCCTGCTTTTTGCCGGCGTTCTACATGCGCAGGTTCCGGGTTCTGTGCTAGATCCCGCCGTTCCGGCTATTAATCCCCTCAATCCCAACGGCGACGGTTTTATCACATCTTCCGCGGCGGCTTTCTCAGGACCATCCGATGAGGCAGAATTCGAACTGGCCTTCCTTCCGGTTCAGCAATACCAGGCGGAGCCCGCGGCTGACAACCAGTTTGCTGCCGGCTGTCAATTCTACGAGCTTGTTCACGACCCGGCTACAAATGCCGATGCCGCCTATTTTTTATATTCCAATCCTGATGGAATTCCTGACAATGGTGATGAATTGATGCTTTTCAGATTCCGGGTCGCCAGATATTCCAATGGAGTCACCGCTTTTAGCTTTTTGATCGACACCGACTATCGCTTCGGATTTTCAGGGCCGGAAGCCGATCCGAATGCAGTAACGGGAAATCCGGGATTCGAAAAGGAGGTCGCCGTCTTTAATAACACCGGAACAACCGGAGGTGTCCGTGTATTCGATGTCGATGGCACTTCCGCCGCGACGATCGTGAACTTTCAGGCACCGATCACTTCTCATTACCAGGTTTCCTATGCACTGAATCAGAGCGTGGGCTGCAGCGCTTACACCCCGGTATTCGTCGACATGTATGTGCCTTTCTCCGCGCTTGGTATTCCTTCAACGCGCCAGCTGAGAATGGCTGTAGCAGTGAACGAAGACATTGCGAGTTCCCTTGGCGGAGGAGCGAGCGACATCGGAGGAGTGGATGGAAATCTGCTACCTGACGATGATGATCAATTCGTCGCCGCCATGAAGGCATTTTCTCCTGTGGGCATTTCGAATCCTGCCAACAAAGCGCCCATCACGACAGATGCTTCCAGCAGCATCGATGAAAATTCCGCCGCGGGCACTGTCGTACATACAGTTTCGGCTGCAGACATTAACGGCGACGTACTGACCTATTCGATCGTATCCGGAAATAGTTCTAATGCTTTTACGATCGATCCGGTATCCGGTGTGATCCGTGTCAACAATCAAATTCTGGACTTTGAATCGACTGCTTCATTCACCCTACTGGTACGGGTGAGTGACGGCCTTCTATATGATAACGCAGTCATTACCATTCTGCTCACCGATGTAAACGAGCCTCCTGCAATCAGCGATGCAGATGTATCCGTTGATGAGCACTCAATCGAAGGAACGGTAGTTCATGCCTCGCAGGCCACTGATCCCGACGCGAATACTTCGCTGGAATATTCCATCATATCGGGCAATGAGCAGGGACTTTTGGAGATTTTTCCCGGAGATGGACGGATCGTCGTGCGGAATCCGGGAGCGTTGGACTTTGAGACCGCCGAAGGTGAATTCATTCTTGAAGTCCGCGTATCCGATGGCTCTTTCTCCGACACCGCTTTGATCACAATCAGAATTAATGACGTCAACGAGCCGCCCGTTCTTACCGGTGCTTCCGTTTCCACCGACGAGAATAATACCTCCGGCACCTGGATCTCTGCGGTGCAGGCCACTGACCCCGATGCCGGAGCCGTGCTGACATATTCCATCATTGCAGGAAATACCGGTTCAGCATTTGTCATCGATAACGCCACGGGCACAGTAACAGTCAATAATGCAGCGGCGCTCGATTTTGAATCGACTCCAACTTTTGCATTGGTGATCCGCGCCAGCGACGGAGCCCTTTCTTCGGAAGCCGTCATACAAGTAGATATTCGAAATGTTAACGAGGCGCCTACGGTACCGGACGCTTCTCCATCAGTGGAATTCGAGGTCGCTGAGAACGGGATCGCTTATTCGGTGGTCGCAACAGATCCTGATGCCGGCGATGTGCTGGTCTTCGCGCTGGAACAAGACAACCCTGAATCAATTTTCTCTATAGATCCGACAACAGGGGATATTACAGTCAGGGACAGACAGCAGCTTCTGACGGGTTCATTTTCAACCTCCGTCGTGGTGCGCGCAACTGATTCTGGTGGATTGTCGGACACTGGTGCTATTAATATTACCATCATGCCACGCCTCGATCGGAGCGCCATCGCGCCACTGAAAGGATTTTCTCCCAACGGTGACGGGCAGAACGACTTCTGGCTGATCAACGGGATCGAAGCGTTTCCCGATAATTTCATTCAGGTATTTAATCGCTGGGGCATACTCGTGTATGAAGCCTCAGGGTACGACAACGATCAACAAGCGTGGGACGGAGCAGTTCGCAACACAAGGACCACGGAAGAGAGCATCTATTTTTATATCATCAACGCGGCTGATTTTACACCGATCACAGGATATGTCCTTGTGAAACCCTGAGGAACCATGAAGGTAAGTGGAAGCACATATTACTGTATCATTTTTCTGGTGATGTTTTCTGCCGGGATCACCCGTGCCCAGCAACAACCGATGTACACACAGTATATGTTTAATGGTCTTGTACTCAACCCTGCCTATGCCGGATCAGCTGAGACCTTTACTGCCACGGCGCTGTTTCGCAAGCAATGGGTGGGTATGGCAGGCGCACCTGAAACGCAAACATTCTCGGCGCATAGCCCCGTCGATGATCTTGTCAATCGCCGCAGGCCAGGCAGTCCTGTCAGCCTGGGGGTTACTGTGTTTCATGACCGCATCGCCATCACCGGACAGACGGGATTGCTCGCCGCATACGCCTACCGTGTCAGGACAGGAAGAAACGCGTCATTGTCATTAGGCCTGCAGGGAGGTTTCAGTCATTACAGAATTCAATACAGCGACCTTGAGCTGGACGACCCTTCCTTTTCCACCGGGGATGTCATGGAATGGCAAGCGGAGTTTGGCGCCGGGGTGTACTTCAAGACGACGCGATTCTACGCGGGAATATCCCTGCCGCAGATGCTTCGTCCTGCAATTGAACGCAACAACACCAACATCTCCCTCGCACCGCACCTTTTCATTTCGACAGGATATGTGTTTGATGCGGGTCGCGATGTAAAGATCAAACCCAATGCATTGCTCAAGACTTCGAAAGGAGCTTTTCAGTTGGATCTTAATTGTAATGTATTCCTGAAAGAAATAATAAACTTCGGTGTGTCATGGCGTTCGGAAGAGTCTGTGAGTTCCCTTGTACAGCTTCAGGTGAATCCGCGATTCGCGGTTGGATACGCCTACGACCTCGGTTATGGAAGTGAATTCTCGAGGCTTAGCAATGGATCTCACGAAATGATGGTCAGTTACAGAGTGCCAAAGAAGAATGTAAGAACAATTAACCCGAGATTTTTCTGACAATGAGCGGACATGTTCTTGTTTTTATAACGCTAATGGCTACCTCGTCTGCCAGCGCCGGGAATTATTGCGGAGAGCCTGTCGTGCGCGATGGCTATGTATCTTCGGCAGTATCAAAAAACATTTACGGGACGCACACCCCGCAAGTGAATGGTCCGGGCGATCCATTCTCCAGGAATCAGCCGCGATATGCGATAAAGCCCGTTGACTTCAACTCCGCCGGAACGGATTTCAGTCCATACGAATTTAACAATGGGATCGTTTTTGTTTCTTCCCGTTCGAAAAAAGGAGATGTCCAGGCTGGCGAGAATTCCTTCCTCAATTTGTTTCACACTGTTGAAATGGCTGATGGCTCGTTCACGGAGCCGAAAGCGCTGAACGAATCCAACATCTCTGCTTACCATGAAGGACCCGTTGCGTTCTATGAGAAGGGATCCAAAATGATTTTTACCCGCAACGCCTTTGTCAAGAAGAGTAAGCTCCGCGATGGTTCTGTCACGCCGCTGGAACTGGCACGATCGCAAATGACTGTCGACAGTAAATGGTCCGAGCCTGTTCCGCTTGTTTTTGCAAGCTCCGAATATTCGGTTGCGCATCCGGCGATCAATGAAGCCGGGACAACTTTATATTTCTCCTCTAATATGCCAGGCACCCTCGGACAATCAGACTTGTTTGTTGCTCATTTCCGGAACGGCGCATGGACAAAACCTGAAAATCTTGGGGCCGCTGTCAATACCGGCGGCCAGGAAATGTTTCCCTTCGTGTATAAAGACAGTCTTCTTTTTTTTGCGTCGAACGGACACGGGGGTGAAGGAGGACTTGATATATTTTATTTTGGACTGAAGGACCCCGCTCGCACCATTCACAGAATGGAGGCTCCCGTTAACAGCCCTGCCGATGATTTTGGGATCTTTGTGGGCGAGGGAGGGAACTCCGGATTTTTCTCCTCGAACCGGTCAGGCGGGGCGGGTGAAGACGATATATATTATTTCGAGGAGATCCAGCCGTTCGCATACGTACAGGTATTCGATAGTCTCTCGAGAGGTTTCATTTCCGCAGCAGCCCTCACGTTGCATGATGGATTCCGGACGAGTCGCCGGGTAAATTGCGACCTCGCGGGAAAAGCCGCGTTCCGTTTGAGTCCGGTTCTGGCTTATAATGTTTCCATAGATGCTCTCGGTTATGAGCGAAAAGAAATCCGAATCGAACCCGGCATGTCGAAGCCCGATCAGAACGCACCGTTAAGAATTTATCTGCAGCCCCTCCAATCTGACAGGAGAGGGATTGTTTCTGCAGGTTTGCAGACGCATAACCGCACCGCGCTGAGCAACGTCATCAGCTTTACTTCCAGTCCGCTCGATGTCGATGTCAGTGAGAGCGTTGGTGTAGCTCCAGACGATGGGCCAACAGAAGCGCTTGATTCCGCTTCACTGTTGAAGGTAATAGTTGTCGAGATCATCAATGATCTGCCGGCCATTCTGATCGTTAAAAACGACTCTATCCATGTATTGAAAAATGCTTCCGAGGGATTGCTTGAGAGCAGGGCACTTAACCTCAGCGTCGAGATTCCTAAGGGGGCGAAGAGACATGTTTATGAAGAGATCATACGAAAGCAGATATCCGCGCAAGGCTACGATATTCGAAGGTTCTTACTGATCAGGAGTTTTTTCTTTGATTCGGGAAAGACATGGGTGCGGAACGATGCTTGTGCACAGCTTGACAAGATCATCGAGGTCATGAGCGTTCATCGCGACGTAAACCTTCAAATGATCTTTCATTCAGACAGCCGCGGCACCGAAAAGTTCAACCTTGATCTCTCAAAAGCCCGGGCTGAAGAGGTATCAGCCTACCTTGAAAAAGGAGGGATCAAAAAGGAAAGGATCATTGCAAAGTTTGTTGGAGAGGGCCAGTTATTGAATGATTGTGGAGACCTGGCCGATTGTGACGAACTACTCCACCAGATCAACCGCACTGCTGAATTTAAATTTATCCTCCAATGAGTTATTTCGCCAGAAAGTTTGCGATACTGATGTTCGCTGCTCTCGTCGCGGTTCCCATCCGGTCGATGTCGCAGGAATCATCTGCCGCCCGCGAATTTTTCGACGGTCTGCGCGATTGCGCCGCGTCCCTTGGCGGATGGAAATGCCTCGAGCTTGACCTCACCTCGGAACTTGTTGAGGAAAAGGACAGCACGAAGCTATATGAATATTCCTGGGATTTTGGCGACCGACAGCGCGTGCAGGGAACCAGGATCGAACACTGCTATGAGGAGTTCGGTACGTACCAGGTGACGATGGATCTTCTGGACATGGAGTCGAATACAGTGATCCGAAACGAGCTTTCTGCAACAGTCCATCTTTATCCGGAGATCTATCCATCCATTGATATCCATCCTGAAAATCAGGCTCCCAGCTTCTTTGGATTTAGCTCGGCCTATAACGAAGTCGACAAGTTCGTTCCGGATCGTGTTTACTGGAGGATCGATGGCGCCTTTTACGAGGGCAATTCTATTGTTCACCCTTTTCCCGTCGCCGGAGTTTACCTGGTGGAAATGGCAGTCGAAAAAGATATGGGTTTTCTCGGAACTGTGACGGCTTGTGCTACCCGGGAGGTTACCATCAAGGATTCTGATGTATGGACAAAATCCATGCGCGATGCTATTGAACTTTCCCGAACACGATCACAGACCGGACCCTTTGCAACCGATGAAATTTTCTGCAGGATTACAGACCGCTCCTCGCCTGAAAATATATCGACCATCGTCGGGCTTGACGCGCTCATGACACGGGTGCAACTCAAGGAAGGAAAAGTCTATGACGTATTATTGTTTTCGGGGAATCTCCTGACGGACCAAATACGGTTCAGCACGCATGGTCTCTCAGGGAACAACCTTTACATCGCGCTGAAGGACACTGTCATGTCTTATTTTAACCGCCCGCTCACGGAACTTAAAGCACTGAGGAACGGTGAAGGTTCAACGCTGATCGCAGATACGCTCGAACTAATGAAGACTGTATCAACGCTTCGTCAACATCCGTACCTGAAGGTTGCGATTGGTTCTTACATGCACACAGGAAGCAGGATCTCCAAGGGGCTTGCAGCATCATTGTCCCGATCGGCAGCCGTTAAAAAAACGCTTGTACGGATGGGAATCCCCGAAGATCGGATCACCATTGCTTCCCCCGAGTATAACCCGGCGTTGATCAATACATGTTCAGGACTTCCTGGTTGCGACCGTGAAGACAAAGAATTGAATGGAAAAATTGAATTTAAAATAACAGGTTGTCTATGAGAGCTCTGATATCACTGATCCTCGTTTCCTCATTCTTTTGTTGCCTCGGCCAACGCGTTCCGAATGAAAGCGAGAACATCGACTATCTGGTGACGTTCGGAAAAGACGCGCCCCCGAACACCGGTGATGATGACCATGTTCAGATCATTTTTTTTGTCGTACCGTATACCCACAAGCAACCCGTTTATCTCAGGCTATTCGATCCTGACATGAGCGCCCAGCACGACGAGTTCGTCGGCCCTGCAAATACGCAAACACGCTTTTCCGTTTACGGCGGCAAAGGAGCGTTTTCCGATAAAGACGCCCGAAACGTGACAGTTGGCACCAACTATAAGACGGGGAATTTGCTTGCGTCCCAGGTTTTTGGAAACGATGCAAAATTTGACTCAGAGTGGTTTACAATGGGACCTTTCAATCCACTGGAAGGGGAGGAAATCCCTTCTTTCAACGGCTACCTGTTGAAGATCGTTGTCGAGGGATTAAGCGGCAACGACGGTAATCATTATCGTTTTTTTCTCAGCGAGGAAACGGGTAGGAACAAAAGCATCGAAGGAGCCAATGCGTTTGCTTACAAGTACACTT
>CBFGXV010000029.1:0-11973 GCA_965652755.1 uncultured Chryseosolibacter sp.
CAATTATCGCACGATCGGCTCCTTCAAAAACCTCCTGCCACCGCAAGCCGTCCAACGTAACCAATATGATGTTTTCAGTCTCAGTCTCCTGGGCCTTAACCGTGGTGCACGGGACTAGAATGGCGAGGAAAACAGCGGCAATAGCTCTCAGAAACATGCAGTGACATTTGAGCTTGATACACAAAATTCGTTCCCACCGGCAAAACTTATGAAACATAATGAGCTATAAATGAATATTTGCTTACTTGTAGGGATGTGGTCCAATTTTCATACTCATAGCCATTATTGCGATGGAAAAGGCAGCATGGTCGATTATCTGGAGGCGTCCAGAAATGCGGGAGTCGGCCAGATCGGCTTTTCCTCCCATGCCCCCCTTCCCTTCCCCTGCAACTGGTGCATGAAGAAGGCCGAGCTGCCGAACTACCTTCAGGAGATCGCCAGTGCGAAAGAGCGTTATCGCGACATCGAAGTTTATGCCGGACTTGAGATCGACTACATCCCAGGCATGACGGGCCCTGCCGACTTCTCGGCCTCGCTCGACTACACGATCGGCTCCATCCATTTCGTGGGGCGTTCGGATGCCGGGTGGTGGGAGATTGACAATACCCTTGAAGTGTTCCGGGCGGGCCTGGACACCATCTTCAAAGGCAACATCCGTTCCGCCGTTGAAGAATACTTGAATCTCACGCGCGACATGATGCGCAAGAGCCCACCCGATATACTCGGACACATGGACAAGATCAAGATCAACGCAAAATATTTCTCCTGGGAAGAATCAGAGCCATGGTATATCGCGGAGATTGAAAAGACATTGAAGGAGATACGCGGGACGGATACGGTCATTGAGGTTAATACAAGGGGCATTTACAAGATGAAATCGGAAACCACTTATCCCAGTCCATGGATACTGGAACGTGTACTAGATTGCGGTATCCCGATCACGATCAGCAGTGACGCCCATCATCGCGATGATCTCACCCGCGAGTTCGGCGCGTGTCTTTCGCTGATAAAGGATATCGGCTTCAGGCATATTTCTGTTTTAAAAAGCGGCACATGGATAGAAGTGCCGGTAAACGAATATGGGCCAGTTCACTGAACCTGCGATAACAAACAAATTACGGTCGGCCAACGGATTCTGGTTCACCGTATATGCGTCTATTACGGCTTTTTGCCTGTATACCTGCGTCTATGCATTCCGGAAGACGTTCACGGCAGCCACATTCGATGATCTTGTTTACCTGGGGATCAGCTACAAGGTCTGGCTCATAACTTTCCAGGTAGTGGGCTATGGCCTTGCTAAATTCGCCGGCATCAAGATCATTTCGGAACTGCACGCCAACGCCCGGGCTAGTGGTATCCTGCTGATGGTAACCATCGCCGCACTATCGTGGTTTTTCTTCGCGATCGTTCCTCCGCCGTACAATCTTGTTTTTCTCTTCGCCAATGGCTTTCCACTGGGTATGGTTTGGGGGATGGTATTTGGCTATATGGAAGGGCGCCGGATGACCGAGGTGCTGGGGGCTGCCCTCTCCGTCAGTTTTATTTTCTCCGGCGGACTGTGCAGGACGGTCGGCGGATTTCTCATGCGCGACTGGGGGGTATCGGAGTTCTGGATGCCATTTGTCGCCTCCGCGGTCTTTGCGTTGCCTTTGCTGATATTTCTATGGCTTGTGGACAAGATCCCGGCGCCATCGGCCGTGGATGAAGCGTTGCGCACCAAAAGGCAACCCATGGACAAATCGGAAAGGAAAAAATTCCTGGGAACGTTTCTTCCCGGCATCGTTCTCTTCGTGCTCGTGTATATGCTCCTGACGGCATTCCGAGATTTCCGCGAGAATTTCTCCTCGGATGTCTGGAAGACCCTTGGCTATGGAAATTCACCCGCCATCTTTACCAGGACGGAGACTCCCGTCTCACTGGCGGTACTTTTCATCATGGGCAGTATCATGTTCATCCGGAACAACAAGATGGCCCTGATGGTCAATCATCTCATCATTATGGCGGGAATGGTGCTGATCGGCATCAGCACGTTATTGTTCGAAAACAAAAGCATAGACGCACCGTTGTGGATGGTCCTGATCGGCACCGGATTGTACATGGGATACGTTCCCTTCAACAGTATATTCTTCGACCGTCTCATAGCTGCGTTCCGGTATGTCGGCACGGTCGGATTTATCATGTATGTCGCTGATGCCTTCGGGTACGTCGGCAGTGTAGGCGTGCTGTTCTTTAAAGAGTTTACCGCACCCGAAATGAGCTACATCGATCTTTTTATTTCCGGTGGTTATATGATCTCCGTGGCCGGATCTGTTTTGATCCTCGCTTCAATGTGGTATTTTCATAAAAAACACCAGGGGTGGTTTGTAAAGGCGCGCGTTGAGCAGGTTGAAAGGATCTGAAAACTTTCGAGCACTCGCGCAAGGTTATCAAAACCAACCATTAACGTTCCGAAAACTGTTATCCTATGAAATTCGCCGCAATACTTCTTTTACTGTTTCCAACCTTGTTGTACGCGCAAACCAGCGGGGCGCAAAAACCCCTTCGGGTTGGGATTGCAGGGCTGACGCATGGACATGTGCACTGGGTATTGCGTTCGGCGGACCAGGGAATCATCCAGCTCACCGGCATCGCGGAGCCGAATCGCGAGCTTGCTGAACGCCTGATGAAGCAATACAGTATTGATCCTTCGCTGTGGTATGCAGACCTTGATGCAATGTTGCGTGCGACGAAACCGGAAGCGGTAACAGCTTTCGGATCCATCTTCGACCATCTGGCAGTAGTGAAGGCCTGCGCACCGAAAAAGATACATGTAATGGTGGAAAAGCCACTCGCGGTAAGCCTGGATCACGCGCGGGAAATGGAGATGCTTGCGAAGAAAAACGGCATCCACCTTCTGACGAATTATGAAACAACTTGGTATGGAAGCAATCATATCGCGTTTGAGAAAATTCACGGCGAAAAACAGTTCGGCGACATCGTGAAGATGGTTGTCCACGATGGCCATCAGGGTCCGAAAGAGATTGGCGTCAACAAAGAATTTCTCGAATGGCTTACTGACCCTGAATTAAATGGCGGAGGCGCGCTGATGGATTTCGGCTGTTACGGCGCCGACCTGATCACATGGCTGATGAAAGGTCAGCGGCCCGTTTCCGTGTCAGCCATTACGCAACAGATCAAACCCGACGTCTACCCGAAAGTGGATGATGAGGCCACGATCATTGTCACCTATCCGAAAGCGCAGGGGATCATTCAGGCATCCTGGAACTGGCCGTACAACCGGAAGGATATGGAGATCTATGGTAAGTCGGGATATATTTTCGCCGACAGGCAAGGGATCCGGTTTCTAACAAGTGGCGCAAAAGATGAAACAGAGGAGAAAGTGCCTGAACGGGAAGTTCCTTTCAACGACCCTTTCCGTTTGTTGCAAGCGGTGGTGCGCGGCACTGTTACCCTGGAAGCACACGACCTGTCCGGCCTGTCTGTGAATATGGTTGCAATGGAGATCCTCGATGCGGCGAAACGGTCAGCCAGATCCGGGAAAGTAGTGTACCTCGAAAAGAAATGATCAGTAAGAATCAGCCGTCTTTCGAAGTGACTGCAGGCAGGTATCGACAAGTGAGCGTGCGCGGTCGCGCAACTCCGGATTTCCGGACACCATCGAGGTTAACATCTTCTTGGCTTCACTCACGAATACCTTCGCGAAATCAGCATCCTGTTTCACAATGTCAGTTACATTGTCTATGATATCGGCATATTTTACCGACTGCGCCTCCGGGCTTATCGCGGAAAGCCTCAACGCTTCTTTTTCCTTCCGGGTACGGCGGTTTAAGCGCGGATAATCTTTTTTAATAAAAATATCCGTAAGCTCGATCACGATCTGCATCGTCCTGGCCGTCTGTTCCTCGTTCAACACTTTCAGAAGTGCGGCCTCCATCTCATTTGGCGTGACAGGAGTGTCTTCGAGGACATCGTGAAGCAGGGCAGCGGCGAGCACGGGCAGTTCCGGGTGAAATTCCCGTACAGTCTCCATGACCCGTATCGGATGGCCAATATACCGTTCCCCTGTATACTTGCGAACCTGGTCTCCATGCGACGTGTCCGCGTAAACTTTTATATAATCCAGTATTTCTTTATCAAGCATAATTCTTACCACAATAAAATAACGGGCCCGGACCTTATAGCGCATGGAACCATCCGGACAATTTAAAAACCAGCACTGCGAGGGGTTGCTGTTCGGGCCGACGTCCAGCCAATCAGGTAACAGCGCGAAGGGACGACTAATTCACCGCCACCTTAAATATCTGCAGGTAGCGTTCGTTGCCGTCAGGTGCATACCGGTTGTATACGAGTATATTCCCCGCATGGTTCCAGTTTACTGCCAGTACCGGCGCGTCTTCATCGGCTTTTCTTTCAGTGACGCGGGTTGAGCGCCCGCTTTCGATATCCACAACCCATACGCTATTGTCGGCAAGGAGCGCAAGCGATTTGCCGTCAGGGCTTAAGTTGAACTGAGCCTGAACAGAGGCCGGCAGACTGGTAACCTTGCGAAGCGCGCCTCCGTGAACAGCCACTTCGAAGACCTGGACGACTCCATCGTCGTCCTTCATGAGAAAATACAGGCGCGATCCATCCGGTGACGACCGCAACCAGAAGCGCGGCCCCTGTATGCCCGGAAATTTTCTGTCGCCGGTAAATGTTATCCTTCTCTGGACAACTCCGTCCGGGACACCGGGACGCGACACGGTTGTGCCTGCCAAAGCTTCACCCGGCGACTCGCTGATGTTTTCCGGAATGTCACTGATAAATATCTCTGTGAGAAGGGAACCATTCTGTTGTCTCACATGTCCCTGAAATGCAATAGCACGCTTCTGCCTGGAGCCATCCTCTCGCACATACCCATCTTTGCCGACCCAGCATTCGTCAAAAGCTTTCTCGATCTCATCGCTGCCCGGCTTCGGGTTTTCGGTTACCGTGGCGGCCACAGAGGAAAAATATTTTCCGGAAAAATTCTCGTCGCCTTCTTGATGCACTTTCACGCCACGGTCTGGCGACATGAACCCTATTGTTCGCAGATCGCGGATCTTTCCCCGGGACGTCTGCTCAAGCTTCTCCATGAGCGCATCGTTGTATGTGAAGCTGATCCACTTTCCATCACCGCTCCAGCTATGCGCATGCGTGCCGCCCCGCAGGGCACCCGGAACTAACGGAGCATCTACTGTTCTCGCTTCTGCAGATACGACCTGCGAAGGAGAGCCCGCATCGAGCAATGCACCGAATCGCCGCGTAAAACTGTAGGGATTCGCTTCACTGCAGTTCATCAGCCCGTGGATAAAAATAATCTGATTCCCATTCGGGTTCCATGCCGCTGCACCCACGCCGGGACCATGAACGGTTTGATTGGGTGCATTGTAAAGCTTCACCACCTCCCCTGTATGTACATTGACCTTTTCAATGCAACAAGTGCGACTGATATGCGTCTGATCGTTGCGTGTATCATACACGATCCACGCGTCATCAGGAGAAAATACCTGATTCGAATTTAGCATATGGCCATACGGCCCTTTCGTGAGTTGATACTCTTGCATTGGGGAATTTTTTATTGTTTGTGCGCAGCCGCTCATTGCCAGCGCTGCGATGACGATGAAATGAAGGTTCCGGATCCCGCTCATGATTCTACGACGGGCGCGTATTTTCCCTTGAGACGGGTAAGTAGAATGCCCGAGAGAAAGATAACAAGAGTGCCTACTACAATCACCATGTTCACGTGAAGCGCATTCCGGAAATAAGAATACTGGTCGGGAATGAGGTATGAAAACGTCATCCAGAGGATCACGAGAATACCCACGATGGTCGCAGCTTTCGCCTCCGCGTTACCCGTACCTTTGCTGATGATCCCCAGGAGGAACAGTCCCAGCATTCCGCCGGCAAAAATGCCCGCGAGTTGCCACCATATGTCGAGAATACTTTTTACACCGATCATCAGGATCCCTGTCGCGATGGCGAACACACCCATCGCGCCCGTTGCGACATATAGGACGATCATCTCCTGCCGCGGGGTGACGCTCCTGTTGATGTATCGCTGATAGATGTCCTTCAGGAAAACTGTTGCGCTCGCGTTCATACCACTGCTGATGGTGCTCATGGCCGCGGAAAGGATCGCGGCAATGATCAACCCGAGCAGGCCCGACGGAACTTTCGTAACCATGAAGTACGGCAACACCTTGTCACCGTAGTCCGCGGGCGTCAACGTACTTGCAGCCACACCCTTCTCTGCTGCGACCTGGTTTCGCACAGCCTCGATCAATTCCGGGTGCTGTTGAAAATATGCATACAGGGCGGTGCCAATAAAAAAGAAGACAAGAGAGACCGGGACGTACCAATAGACGCAAAGCCAGATACTGCGCGCCGCCTGCTTTTCGGTTTTCGCAGTATGGTACCTTTGAACATAGTTCTGGTCGATGCCAAAGTTGTTTAGATTGATAAAGAATCCGTAGAGAAAGATCACCCAGAAAGTTGAAGAGCCGAAGTCCGTGACATCGTAACTTCCCAGGCTGAATTTATTGTCATTGCTGCCGATGTTAATGATGTCTGAAAATCCATTGTCCATCCCGTAAATGATGATGCCCAGGACGACCAGTGCGCCGACGGTCTTGATTATACCCTGAACAACCTCAGTCCATATCACTGCCTCCATTCCCCCCAGCATGGTGTAGGTAATGATGCAGATCCCGCTGACGATCATGATCGTGCTCATGTCGATGCCAGTCAGCGCCTGCAACGTTAGGGCTATGCCAAAAAAAATAGAGCCCATACGCGCGAGCTGGGTCAGAACAAAACAAACCATCGCATAGGTGCGTGCCCACGGGCCGAACCTGCGTTCAAGGTGTGTGTAGGCGCTGACCTCCCCGCTTTTCCTGTAAAAGGGAACAAAATATTTTGCAGCGATCCATGCGGCAAATGGCATGGACAAGCTGAAGACAAATGCATTCCAGTCTCCGCCGAAGGCCTTGCCCGGAACTCCAAGAAAAGTGTTGCTGCTGAGGAACGTCGCGTACAGGCTAATCCCCAGGGCCCAGCCGGGAATGTGGCCTGAGGCTTTGGTGAACTGTTCCGTACTTTGCTTCTTCCGGGAAAAATACACGCCAATCCCGATCATGCCGAACAGATACAAGGCGATAACAAACAAATCAAAAAGGGGCAGTGAGCTCATAGAAATGAAAAAGAATTATAACTCAGTTGTCATGACCCGGAAGTCTTTATACCAAACACATCGCGCCAGTTCTTTACCGTCGCATTATTCACCAGTGGTTTCGCCCATACGCCCACGCTGAAGATGTAGCCCAGGGTGATGAAGAGCGTCAGCATTGCGAACTTCAAGCCAATCCATTCGCCCAAACCACCGATGATGAGCGGTACCACTGCTCCGCCTGCGATACCTGTGCACAGAATACCCGAAAAAGTACCATGATGCCTCGGCACAGAATTCAGTCCGAGGGAAACGACGATCGACCACATGACCGACAGGAAGAAGCCCGTCAGCGGAAAACACACAATCGCGATGCTCAACGATCCGAACAGGGCAAGCATCAATGTTATCATCGTGCACACCGCCGCACCCATCAGCACCTTGCGGCTATCATAAAGTTTTAACACCAGAAGCCCCAGCAGGCAACCGATGGTCATCAATCCCCAGAAACGAGACAGGATAACCGCACCCGTTGTAGCCGGATCTGCACCATGATACATCTGCATGAACTTCGACGTCCAGTTCGCGATCCCCTGTTCGGTTCCGACATAAGCGAAAATCCCAAGGAAGAAAAGCCATACATATCTGTTCGCCAGAAGGGATCGAAAGCCACTGCCGGTATCCATCTTCTCATCCTCTCTCAGCTCCACTTTCGGAAATCTTACCAGCCCGATGATCATCACCATAATGAGTGCGGTAAGCGCAAATACCCAGTAAAGAGAGATCCACTTGATCTCCGGGGTAACGAGGCCGTTAAAGAGGGCGATCACCGGACTTGTATTTGAAGTGTGAATGTTGCTGACAAGGTAGCTGTAGAGCAGGGGACTGAGGAAGGAGGCTGAACCGAAGAAAAACTGAGCCATTACGGAATTGAACGCGAAATGTTGTTCACCGCCTGCCTGTCGCAGAAGCGGATTGATTACCACCTGTAGCATAGCCATGCCGATACCGATCGCGAACAATGACAGCAAAGCAACTTCAAATTTCGGGAACAATGCAAAGAGCAGGGCCGCAAAAAACGCAAGCGAGAAGCCTACCAGCGTGACCATCTTCTCCGAGTATTTTTCGATAAGGATCCCGGAAGGTATGGACATCACACCGTACGCCACGAAAAACGAGAAGGGCAAAAACCCTGCGAGGCCGATGCTTAAATCAAAACTGTCAATAATGTCGGGGATCAGCGGACCGAGGATGTTTGACAAGAAAGAGATTACAAAAAAGATCAGGAAGATCAGCGCAACAATCAGGTTATTTCTTTTCATGATTACTATTTGCTTACAGGACCGTCCGGCATTCGGTCCAGGCTCTTGAATTTCATTTCCGGACCAGACAGAAAATCCCTTAAGGTTACATCAATTTTTTAATAAGCCGTTCTCATTTAACGACATCCGTATCTCAAAAAGCGAAAATCTCCGATGGTGGTGACTATGTCAATCATGGCGTTGGTTTTTGAAATGTTTCGGAGAAGCGCCCATGATCTGTTTGAAAACCTTGGAAAAGTGATATTGATCGAAGAATCCCAGACTGTATGCGATCGATTTGATCGTCTGATCTTTGTCCTGCAGCATCTGACATGCCCGTTGCACCTTCATGGAAGTATACAAATTAAGGGGCGATTGCATGGTCTTCTTTTTGAATAATGCGCAGTAATGCGACACGGACAACCCTGCGGCCGTCGCGAGATCCTGCAGCGTTACATTCCCATGGATGTTCTCGCGCATATATTCGATACTCTGGATCACGCCGTCTTTTTTCGCGTGTTTTCTAGAGGAAAGTATGGTCAGCCGGAAGGAACAAAGGAAACTGTAAAAGCGGCTGTTCGCATACACGAGGTTTTCAACATTCTCGAGCAGTTCGAGGTGATGTAGAATATCATTGAACTGCGCGATCCTTCCCACCAGCGGTTTTGCCTTCCGCGGCGCGAGATTGTTCTTGCCCATCAGATGCAGAAAGATGTTCGGCGCATGCGTTCCGGAAAAGAAAGCCCAGTAAATACTCCAGGGGTTATGTACCGATGAACCCAACTGTACAGCTACATCATGCGACACTACAAAAAAGTCGTTCTCACCCACTGCGTAGGATTTTCCTTTCACGTTATACCAGCCTTCGCCCTTTGCCACATATATAATGAGATAGTGATTTCCGGCGCGATGCTTCTTGAAAGGTGTGAACGCGGTATCGCCTTCAAAACCTATCTCAGTCAAAAAAAGATTTTTACACAACGGATGCAGGCTCATCCTCTTTTGGATACTGTGAGGGATGACGCAATACCGGCGCAGGCTTACTTTTTCGGGTTCGTCCATATCTCCGGAAATATCCTTTCTGCAAAATAATAAAACAGCAGTTCAGACACATCATAATTTTATACATCTTTTTAGTAACGGCCTACATTGATCGCCGAACGGCACTTTCCCAATTTGTAGATACCAAAAACCAACAAACCAAACCGAATTTATGTTGCGGAACAACGTACAAATCCTGCCAGCAGTCTACACTCCCATGTTTGAGGATGGATCGATCCACTATGCGCGTGTGGATGCATTATTTCATCGCTGTAAGGAGTCAGGTTTCCGCGGGATCTTTCTGAATGGCACGACCGGGGAATGTATGTCGATGAATATTGACGAAAGGAAAAAACTGGTCGAGGCCTGGGTGGCTTGCCGCAAGAAAAACAACAGCAATGATTTCAAGATAGTGGTGCATACCGGAAGCGCCAACCTTTATGAGGCTGCCGCAATGGCCGAGCATGCACAAGCACAAGGCGCAGATGGAATTGCGATGGTTCCGACTTTTTACTTCCGTCCGAAAAACATCACTGACCTCATTGAGCAGTGCAGGTATGTTGCCTCGGCCGCGCCTGATACACCGTTCTATTATTACAACATCCCCTCGATGACGGGAGTCAATTTTCCGTTGACGACATTTATGGAACACGCCATCCGTGAGATACCAACCTTTGCGGGACTAAAGAATAGCTTCAATGACCTCGTCGACTATCAGCAGTGCCTGCACGCGTCCAAGGGTGAGTACAGCTTGTTCTGGGGAAGCGACGAAGTATTCATGATGGTGTACGCCGCCGGTAACAGGAATTATGTCGGCAGCACTTACAACTACATGGGAGATATCTATTTCAGGATGATGGACGCGTACCACGCGTGCAATTTTGAGAAGCTCATCACCCTTCAGGCTGAAGCCACCGCGATCTACAATGTGCTGGGTGAATATAACTCCCTCATTGCAGGAAAAGAGGTAATGCGGTTTATCGGAATTGACTGCGGGCCCGTGCGAAAGCCGTTGCGAAATCTGAAAGCTGCCGAGAGCGCGAGCCTGCTCGGCAAGTTACAGAAGACATCTTTTTTCGATCTGGCTATACGGGAAAAGGACTTGAAGATATAGATAGTAACTGTCAGCGCTTTTTGTTAGGGAATAAAATAATACATGGTGTGGCCGGGGCTGAAACAAGCAGAAAGCAACAACATTCAGGATCGCCTGGGGCCGGAGGAGAGAAAGAACACTTAACATTAACTCATTAACCCATTAGGATATGTGCAAGGTAATTTTACTAAGTGACTTTGCCGAAGAGTATGGTAAGAACCTGCTTCGGGGGATTGCGCGCTACTCGAAAGACCACGGTCCGTGGACTTTTTGCCGGATGCCATCACACTACAGAGACACCATCGGTATCGACGGGATCCTCGCATGGGCGAAGGAATGGAAAGCCGACGGGATTATCGGACAATTCTACAACAACGCCGAGGTGGCGAAATTCGTTGACGCGAAGATTCCCATCATCGCCCAGGATTACAAGGAAAGACTGAAAGGTGTCCCAAACATCACCGGGGCCTACAGGGACACGGGCCGCATGGCCGCCGAATATTTTCTAAAGAAAGGTTTCAAGAACTTTGCCTTTTACGGCTTCCGGAATATCGTCTGGTCGCGCGAGCGCGCCGAAGGTTTCAAGGATCGGGTGAAAGAAGCCGGATACGACGTGTACCTTTACGAGCGAACAGACTCGCGGGCGCTGGACCTCTGGCACTACAAACCTTCGACACTTACACGCTGGCTGAAGTCGCTGCCCAAGCCCGTTGCATTGTTGTCGTGTGATGATAATCTTGGAAACCACATCACCGAGGCGAGCCGCCTCATCAACGTCAGGATACCCGAGGAGATCGCAGTGCTCGGCGTCGACAACGACGAAATGCTTTGCGACCTCTCCGACCCTCCCCTGTCAAGTATCGGACTTGACACAGAGAAAAGTGGTTATGAAGCCGCGCGGCTTTTGCATCAGATGATCGAAAAGAGATCGGGCGTGTTCAGCGACATCGTTGTGCAGCCGACGCAGGTAGTCTCACGCGTATCAACCGATATTTTCGCCAGCGCCGATAAATACATCGTAGATGCGCTGAAGTACATCCACGAGAATCTCGATAAGAACTTAAAGGTAAACCAGGTGCTGAAAGAAGTACCGATGTCGAGAAGGTCTCTGGAAAAACGCTTCGTGATGACAACCGGTTACCCGGTGTACGAGTACATCTACAACAAGCGCATTGAGAAGTTTACGCAAAAGCTACTTGAGACAGACATGACCATCTTTGAGATCGCCCTGGATCTCGGATTGAGTGACAGCAAGAATATTGCGCGGCAGTTCAAGCAGATAAAGGGGCTTACGCCAGTGGCGTACAGGAAGAAGTATATGTTGCAGAAGGTGTGAGGGGGTGAGGCGTGAA
>CBFGXV010000030.1:0-11789 GCA_965652755.1 uncultured Chryseosolibacter sp.
CGAGCATGGATGATGTGCGCAATTTTTTCTTTAAATACTACGTGCCGTCCAATGCAATCCTTGTTGTCGCAGGGAATGTAACGCTGGATCAGGTGAAGACCTTAAGCGAGAAATGGTTCGGACCTATCGGATCTCCGGAAGCACCCGAGCGCAGGCTGCCATCCGAACCAGCTCAGACTTTGAAGCGGTCGCTAAAGGTAGAAGCCGATGTTCCAGCCAGTGCGTTGTACAAGGCATATCACATGCCGGGCAGATTTCACAAAGATTATTTTGCAATAGACCTGATGAGCGATGTGTTGACGCGCGGCGAGTCGAGCAGATTGTATCAGAAGCTTGTGAAGGAGAAGGAGATGTTTACTTCGATCTCGTCGTTTACTATGGGGACGATCGACCCGGGACTGGTTGTGGTGAGCGGAAGGGTGAAAGATGGTGTGAAGCTGCACGATGCCGAGGAGGCCGTGAACGATCTGATAGATGACTTCATTTCAACCGGAGTGAAGGGGGAAGAGCTGGAAAAGGTAAAGAATCAGGCATATTCGACGCTGGAGTTCGGAGAAGTGGAGGTGATGAACCGCGCTATGAATCTCGCGTTTGCCAAATTATCCGGAGATGCGAACTATGTCAACGAAGAGGGAGGGATGATTGAATCTGTTACCACAGAGGATGTTGACCGCGTCGGCCGTCAGATTCTTCGGGAGGAGAATTCCAGTGTGTTGTACTATAAGGCAAAAGGGTAAGTTAATAAATCGCTGAACCCGATCCGCGCTGCCACTGCCGGGCCAAAAGATTACCTATGCGATTTATTGACCGGCTGCGAAATCGGATCCAACTTCGAGTGAATAGCGAGCGGATAAATGCAAACCTCTAAACAGTAACAGATGAAGATAAGAGTAGGCATGGGTTATGATGTTCACGTGCTGGAGGAGGGACGCGATCTTTTCCTTGGCGGAGTGAAGTTACCCGCTTCGAAAGGGGCGGTGGGACATTCGGATGCGGATGTTTTGATCCATGCGATCTGCGATGCATTGCTGGGCGCTGCCAACCTTCGGGATATCGGTTTTCACTTCGCGAACAATGATGACAGATGGAAGGGGATGGATAGTAAATATTTCCTCGAAGCGGTAACGAGGATGTTGCATGAGAAGGGATGGGAGATCCAGAACGTGGATTGCACCGTCTGCCTGGAGAAACCGAAGGTGAATCCGCACATCGATGCAATGAAAAAAGTACTGGCCCCTTTGATGAGGATATCGGAGGAGGATGTTTCCATCAAAGCAACCACTTCCGAAAAATTAGGATATGTAGGGCGCGAAGAAGGGGTGAATGCCTACGCAGTAGCGCTGATATCGAAGAAGTGATGGACGATCTGGAGATCATCACCACGGCGGATGGTTCCCATACTTTGCGGAACAAACAGCTCCACGAAACGTATCACTCCGTTCACGGAGCAGTGCAGGAGTCGTTGCACGTCTTTATCAAGCATGGACTGCAATATTTTCATCAGACTTATCAGCAGAAGGAAGTTTCTATTCTGGAGATCGGCTTTGGAACAGGATTAAACGCGTTCCTCGCATTGCGGTATGGGCGGCAGCATAGCATGAACATCCGATATACAACACTTGAGCCGTTTCCTTTGCCGAAAGATGTTTGGTCGGCGCTAAATTACGCTGCCGATGCCCGTTCGGATTTTGATCTCATACATGAGGCAGCCTGGAATCGCGAAGAGGAATTATCTCCGGTTTTTTCAATTCTCAAGCTAAAAACATCCTTACAGGAAGCGAAGTTGTCAGGAGCATATGATGTCATTTTCTTCGATGCTTTTGCGTCATCTGTGCAACCCGAGCTGTGGGTATTTGATTCACTGAAGAAAGTTACTGACGCGATGAAGATGTGTAGTGTGTTCGTAACGTATTCTGCAAAAGGCCAGTTGAAGCGCGATCTGAAGGCGTTGGGCTTGACTGTGGAGACACTTGCCGGTCCCCCGGGAAAGTTGGAAATGGTGAGGGGTATCGCCAGGCCGGCAAACCTCGAATGATCGTGATCGAACATTTCCTGCGTCCAACGCGACCCCTAGGGGTTGTCTGAAAATCTTTTCCACGCGGGATTTTCTTACATGCGTGTAAAATTAGTCTGTTTGTGCTGAAGACCTCTTCAGTGGTCTGTATCACCTCCCCTAAGGGAACGTTTTGCCTTATACACCCCTAAGAAACGGTTTTCATTCATCCGTTTTGTGTCTTTTCTGTCCGCGCCTTATATGAAGCACGCTACAACGCCGTGCCTACTGACGATTTACCTTTATACCTTTCACCGGATTTACTGTCGCTTAGTCGCAAGGAAATCTTGCCGGACGTTGGAAGTGCTGTCGGGGTTGTGCAAATCCGGAAAAGTTTAGGAAGAGTTCCGGAGTCAATACATAAACCCCTGTATGAAAAAGACCTTTACTGCATCATGCTTTTTCGTTGCTACATTCCTTTGCAGCTTTGGCCAGACAACGGACAGCCTGATGGGCCCCCGTGTTTGGTTAAATGCAGAGCGCAGCGAACTGACTGCCAACTTATGGTCAGATCTCAGTATTTATAAGAACGATGCCACCGCCGGGTTTCCAGGTAACATCCCGTCCTCTTCCACCCTCATCAACTTCAACAAGTCACTCGTATTTGATGGTGTTGATGACTACTTGAAAATTCCCTTTAGCCTCGATGGACTGGCTGAACTTTCAATTCTCGCAGTCGTTCATTCCGCCGATACGACAGAACGCGGTATCTGGGGATCGGAAGAGTCACTGCGGAAAGTGCTTCTGACAACCAGACGGGCAATTGGCCCTGACAGCATAGCGGATGTATATGGCAAGAATGAAAACATCACTGTCCTCAACACCGTCGTGCAGAACTGGGAGAATGCCGGTGTAGCGTCAGAGTCGGGTTTTATGCTGCTGGGCAGCGCTGGTCAAAAAAGAAGCTACAAACCATTCAAAGGTTCCATTGCAGAGCTGCTGGTCTTCAATCGTGCACTGACATTTCTTGAGCGCGTACAGTATGAGACATACCTGGCGATTAAATATGGAACAGGTCTCCGCGGCGGAAACTTTGTCAGCAGTGGTGAGAAAGTACTGTGGCATGTTCAGCAGAATGCTTCTTATGGACGCAACATCGCAGGCATTGGCCGCGATGATTTTTTCAAACTCAATCAAAAGCAATCCGGCAGCGAATATGACTCTGGTCTTCTGGTTATCAACGCGGAGACATTGTCAACGACCAACGCGCGAAACACCGCAGTGATCAACAACCAGGACTTTATCCTTTGGGGTGACAACGGTTTGCCGTTGAGCACAAGATCAGGTGAAGGATCGGACTCTCTTTTATCGATTGTCCAGCGCAAGTGGCTTGTTACCGCTACCGGAAACACTGCGAATAAGCTTTCAACGGAGCTGCGCATTGACGTGAAGAAGCTTCCCGCGGAGCCCATGAGTTACTGGCTGGTGATTGACCGCAGCGGACAGGGCAATTTTTCGGCTGACAATCTTGAATACATTCTGCCTGCGACGACCGCGGATGGAAAGATCGTTTACAAAAATGTGCTGTGGGACGTAGACGGATCAGGCCAAGACAACTTCGGTTTTGCGCGCGCTAAAAATTTATTTGCCGTTGTGCGGACGCTGACCAATCCTTCGTGTACGGATGAGACCGCCGGTAAAGTCAGGATCGAGGTGATCTCCGGAAAGCCCGCGTTCAGTTTTGTTTTTAAAGACAAAGATGGAAAGGTCACGCGGGAATGGCGACAAAAAACAGAATCCGTAGAACAGAAAGATCTTGTGGGTGGGGAATATACACTCACGCTCGAAGACGGAACGAACGAAACGCTCACGAGGCAATTTAAGCTTACAGTACCCGATGCGTTATACATTACGCTTGGCCCCGACCGACCCCTTTCAGTTAGCGATCCGATCGTGCTGGATGTTTCTGCACAGGTGGCCGATTCCGTCAAAGTGTCTTACCGGTGGGAAAACAGTTTCGGATTCAACAGCACGGAAAAGTCCATCAAAGCCACTGAGCCCGGTGTTTACAGAGTATTTGTCACAAAGGAAAAGGATGGCTGCGTATTCACAGATGATGTTGCGATTACAGGGGCCGAGGAACAGAACATAGCCGTCTATCCAACGCTTCTCTCCAGCAATGAAAATTATAATGTGAGTATATCTCTGGAAAAGCCCGCTTCGGTCATTGTCAGAGTTTTCAACGCTACGGGTCTTATAATCGATGAAATGCAGGGCGCCGATAACTCTGAATACCAGTTTATCACCCGTATAAAAGACTCCGGAGTTTTTCTGGTGGTGATCCAGACACCTAATGGGCTGGAGACGAGGAAGGTAGTGGTTTACTAAAGCGTCGCCAAATAATTAAGACACATCCAAAGACCCCTGATAAGCATGATACTGTTTTATAAAAGATTTCTCCTTGTACTAATAGCCCTGGCGTTTATCGCGGACGAACCAAAAGCCAATGCAGCAGCAACTGTTCCGGGATCTTCCACAGCTCTTCGCAGTTATTCAGCGGCTCAACAGGAGGGGCTGATCGGTATATCTGAGGATATTCCGCTCGATAACCCTGCGGATAACATCTTCCACGTCGATGTAACGGACGCGCTGTGCGGCGAGGAAAGGGTGTGGCTTGTGTACGATCTCGAAGGCGTTGAAGATCACGCGTCTGTGTCGAGAAGCATCAACGACCAGCTCGCTGTTGGTGGATATCTGGTAAAGAAGCGTCGCGGCTGGGCAACTCAGCGGGAGCGGATACATGGGGCATGGCTGAAGGAAGGCGACAACGTCATTCGATTCACAATGCCGGAGAATGCAGCGCACAGTTACCGCGTCCGCAACCTGAAGATTGAAGTTGAGCGCCCGGATTCGAATGAAAATGAGAGTCAGATCGTTTTGAATCAATCTTCCGGTCATTACTTCTTTGACAAGGCCTACATCAAAGGTTTTGTTGCAGGGGCCGGATATGAAAACGCCGCGATCATGGTCGATGGCAAGGAAGCGCGCATGTTCAACGGCGAGTTTGAAGCCGTCATAGATTTCAGCAATGGACAAAACTCATGTGCCGTTGAGGTGGAGGCGCTGCATACTGATGGAACTACGACATGTCGCACCGTTGTGTTCTCCGAGCCGGTTTCACCGGATTACCAGTACAGCATTGATCATTTTACTTTCCGCTCCGAAAAGTTTATCGATGCTGAAAGCGAGGCAACGGTCTCCCTGAACGGTGCCGTGTTGCGCCACACTGCGGGTGCGTTGAAAGAAAGCGCGATGTTATCCATTACTTCCCTTCGCGCGGTGGATATTCCGGCGCTTGATGGCGGAATGGTAAACGTAACGAAGAATCATTCCGGATTCCGCTTTCTTCCCCATGGAACGGTGTTCGGCAGGGAAGTCAATGTCACCCTGCCTTTTGACCCGGCTGCGATCCCGGATGGTTATACCGAAAAGGATATCCGCACCTACTACTTTGATGAGCAATCGCATCATTGGGTACCCCTTGCGTTGGATACCGTGTTGATGGAACGAGGTGAAGTTATTTCAAAGACCCTTCACTTCACCGACATGATCAACGGTATCATCAAGGTACCTGAGTCGCCGGAGGTCTCCGCGTACAATTCGACGTCGATGAAAGGCATCAAGGCCGCCAATCCTACGGCAGGCATCAACCTCATCAATCCGCCGCAGGCGAACAACACGGGCAACGCTTCATTGGGATATCCGCTGAATATTCCCGCAGGCCGCGCGGGCATGCAACCGCAGCTGGCCATCAGCTACAACAGTGGCGGTGGCAACGGATGGATGGGACTCGGATGGAACCTTTCCTTACCGATGATCTCGATTGATACGCGCTGGGGTGTTCCGCGTTATGATCCCGAAAAAGAAACGGAAACGTATACGATGAATGGCGAACAGCTAACACCTGTTGCTCATCGCGGTGAACTGAGAGCACGGACTTCAGGTGGTGCGGAAGGTGTTCGATTCTATCCAAGAGTTGAGGGTGCTTTCAACAAGATGATGCGCCATGGTGAGACCACTGCTGACTACTGGTGGGAGGTCACGGACAAGAACGGAACACGATATTTTTATGGTGGCAATGGAACAAGCCAGGAAGATGATGCCATACTGCGCACAGATGAAGCAAATGACGGAGGTCACGTGGCGCAATGGCTTTTGCGCGAGGTGCGCGATCTCAATGGCAACACGGTGAGATATCATTATGCGAAGATCGAGGATGCCGGGATAGCAGGCGGGACCGTGATGGGGCATCAGATGTATATTGAGAAGATTGACTATACCGGGTATCAGGGTGGTGAGGGCTCTTACTTCATAAGCTTTACACGTGAACCCAGAGAAGACAAGATCATCGTTGCCAATCTGGGCTTTAAGCAAGTCACAGGTGAGCGGCTAAAACGAATTGATGTAAAGTTTGGTGAGGAGGTAATACGTAGTTATGAACTTGGATATATCGTTGGAGAATTCCATAAATCTCTTCTCGGGACGATCACAGAATACGACCGCGATGGAAGTGTTTTTAATGCGCATACTTTCGAATACTATAATGAGGTTAGGAACGGGAATACCTTTGCTCCGCTGTATGAGGTCGGTCAGCGTTGGACTGTTCCGACTGATGGTGTCCGCGCGGGATTCAAAAGCAACATTGACGGGTTTCGGGATGATGCCACGGCCCTTAGCGGCACGAAGTCAAAGGATAAGAATGTTGGTGTTACAATCTCTGTCGGTGTCGGCTTTGATTTCTTCTCGAAAGATCTGTCAGGCGGGGTGTCGGGTGGTTATTCGGAATCAGAAAGCGAAGGATTGCTGGTCATGATGGATATGGATGGTGACGGTTTGCAGGACAAGGTCTTTTCCAAAGGAGGACTGATGTTCTATCATCCAAATCTATTTGCAAAGACTGGTGAACAAAAATTCGGCGAGAAGCCCATTGACATCAAGAGTGATGGGATAAGCACGTTCTACCGGGAGAAAAGCAAGACAACGAGTTACGGAGCAGAGGCATCGTTCGTTGCATTTGTGGGATACAGTCATAACAAGACGAAGTCAAAAGTATCGACCTACTTTACCGACGCGAACGGCGACCAGCTACCCGACATTGTTCAAAACGGTATTGTCTACTTCAATCACCTGGATCCTGAGACCGGCGTGATCACTTACACGCGTGGCAGCGAAGGCACGCCTAACAGGATCTATTCATCAGGCGCCGTTTCTACAGATCTTCTTGACAGGCAGGCGCTGGAAGCGGATCGTCAGCTGGCCCTTGAGCAAAACCCCTTGCTGGACATCGTTCGCATGTGGAAGGCTCCGTATTCAGGAACCATCTCGATTACCTCGCCGGTTCAATTACTGGAAAGCAATGACCGTGAACGCGCGGAAGCGCCCGCGGACGGGGTGCGTGTATGGATACAGTTGCGCGATCAGGTGCTGTGGAAGCAGGACATAGAAGCTAATGATTATCGGGAACACCATCCGCCCGCGTTGAATAATCTGAATGTAAGCAGAGGTGACATATTGTTCTTCCGCGTGGGATCAAGAGATCATGGTGCGTACGATTCTGTTCGCTGGGAGCCGGTCATCAAATACACCGACAAAACGGAAGGCCTGAAGGATGCAAATGGCAAACAGGTCTATCGTTTTTCCGCAGCCGGGGATTTTATTCTTTCATCGGAGCAGACGGTCGTCCCGCCGTTCAACGGCAAGCTGCTGGTTACGGGTGAGTTCAGTAAACCGCGTACTACCGATGACCTCCGGCTTTTCATCATTAGAGAAATAAAAGAAAACAATCTGGTGGATACAGTCTGGCGCAGGACTTTTGCATGGGATGAGGAAATACCAGCCTTCCCGGATACGACATTAGCGGTAAAGAACAACGAAGTATACAGGTTAAAACTTGTCTCCGAAACGAACATCGATTGGAATGCGGTGACGTGGAAGCCTAAGCTAGTCTACGTGGCAACAGAGAATCCCGGCGTTGATTTAACCAGCACGCCAATAGAAGTCAGGCCGGTTGTGGAGTATTCGTTGTTTCCCAATACCCTCAGCGTTGTGAAGCCCTTTATGGTTCAACTCGATTCCGCCGGACAGCGCGATACCCTTGAGATAGCTCCCCTGCTGGAATTTATCAATTTCCCATTTGACCAATTTGATACCGGTGAACTCACTTTCTCGGTCAAAAAGGCGGATACTCTTCTCGCAAAGAGAACCCTGGAAATCACAGACGGAGAAATAACGTCCGATAGTGTGCTCACGGTACCTGTTGTCCATGAGGATAGTTTATTCATTGAGTTTCACACAGGTAATTTCAGACTTGCGCAGCGGATTTCTCTCTTCAAGGCCTCACTATCCGTAGCCGACAATGATACGACTGTTCAGGCTGGATTGTATACAGTTGAAGAGCCGACGGAGGAGCGCGAGGATGTTATCTATGGTCCGCTACATCGCGGATGGGGACACTTTGGGTGGAATGGTAACGGATCATGGGCAGATGAACCGATCGATCGCAACCTGATGAAGATCAGCAATGCGGCGAAAGAACAGAATCAAGAGATGGATACGGAAGGGATGAAAGGAGAAGACCTTGAGTCGATGGAACGCCATGACGCGAAAAAGGACCGGTTCCTGTTGCTCGTTGCGGAAGGGGTCGCGCGGCAGTGGACGAGTGGAGATCAACATGCCTACCTGACAGGCAATGTCATAAGCAGCTCGCGCCTGGGGGACGATGACCTGAGTATGCTGACTGTGGATCCGGGAAGTGGTGCGGCCGGCGACGGTGCCATTGGTATCGATAAGCTCAGTAAGAGCTCCGGTGATGCGTATACCCTCGGCGTTAGTTTCGGAATCAGCGGCAGCAAGACTAAATCGGAGGCTGACTCATATACACTAACGGATTTTATGGATATGAATGGTGACCGTTATCCGGATATAGTTTCCGAAAAGGTCATTCAATACACGGATGCGCGCGGAGGCTTATCCGAAAAAATAGTTGCAAGTCCCGGACTGTCGCAGAAGACGCATGCCACAACGGAGGGTATCGCGCTGTCAGGATCATTTCCGATGACCTTTCCGGAATTCCGTAAGACCGGTAAAAATGGCTCGCAGACCCAGACCGACGGAGGCGATGCAGCGTCAACTTCCGGCGGAATATCGGTTAGCGGAAGCGAGACGATCGGAGCCAGCAACGCTCATTATGTCTGGATGGACATCAACGCGGATGGATTGCCTGACAGGGTAGATCTCGGTGGTGAAACGGCAGCATTGAACCTTGGATACTCATTTGCAGCGCCGGAACCATGGGGCTTCGCTCAAATCCAGGCCGGCGGAAGCAGGACCGAAAGTGGAGGCGCTGGATTGGGCATCAACATCAAACAGAATAGTTTTTCGGCGGGCATCAGTCTGGCCCGCTCAGATAATTATTCAAATGAAGTGCTGATGGATGTGAACGGTGATGGGCTTCCCGACAAGGTCAGGAAAGGGAATCCGCTGCAGGTTTGGATCAATACCGGTAATGGATTTGCAGCCGAACCGCTGAGTTGGACTGGTGCTTCGACGATCAGTGAAAATGCCACAGCGAGCGAATCTGCCAACGCTGCATTTTCAGTTGGATTCGGGTTGTTCGGTGTGAAATGGACCGTGTCGGCTAGTGGAAGCAAGGGTCGCGCCATGAGCCGCGATATCTACAAGTTCACCGACATGGACGGCGATGGATTTCCGGACTTTGTCGCCTCGAAAAACGAAAGTGAGCTTCTTGTTCAGCGTTCAACGATCGGCCGTACGAATTTGCTAAAGCGGGTAGTTCGCCCGTTGGGCGCGAGCTTTAACATGACGTATTCCTATACCGGTAATACGTATGACATGCCAAACGGAACATGGGCGCTTGACAGCGTACTCGTTCGCGATGGTTTCAACAACGATGGGGTTGACAGCATGCTCACCACATTCATTTACAACGATGGATTTTACGATCGTCGTGAACGTGAGTTCTTCGGCTTCGCCGAAGTGATATCGCGCACGCATGATACGGGACATGATGCGAGCCCGGTATATACTTCGGTCGCGCAAACCTTCGCCAATGACAACTATTATGCGAAAGGCTTGTTGTTATCAGAAGTGATGACCGATGGCGAGGGAAACAAGTATGTTGCCAAGGAGAATGAATACGAATTCAAAAGCGGCTGGACGGGTGCTGATCTCACTGAGACTGAAGTTGAGAGCGATACGGCCCGAGTGTTCCCCGTGCTCGAGAAAACAGTGCAGATGTTTTACGAGGGACAATCCGATCCCGGTAAACAAACAAGCACATCGTATAAATATGATCTTAACGGAAACATTACCGATTACATCGATAACGGCGATGATACTCCTGACGACGACTTGCACGCAACAATAACGTATCACAACTATCCGGATAAATATCTGATCGGTGCGCCGGAACATATCACCGTGAAGGACGGCACCAAAACCCTGAGAGAACGGAAGTCTGTCATTGACCCGGCTACCGGCAACGTTACGCAGATCAAACAGTTCCTCTCCGAGGATGACGTATCCGTCTACGACATGGAGTACGATCAGTACGGGAACCTTGAGAAGATCACTCGTCCGGAGAACGAGAAAGGCGAGCGCCTGAGTATCGTGTACAAGTACGACAATGTGGTGCATACCTATCCCACGAATGTGAGCAACAGCTATGGATACAGTTCGGAAGCTCAGTACGACTTCAGGTTCGGGCAGGTACTGATGAGCAAGGATCTCAACGGCAACGAGATCACCTATGAGCTCGATGCCAAAGGACGTGTTCAATACATCACAGGTCCTTATGAAAAAGGCTCAGGCAATAAGACGATCGAGTTTGAATATCACCATGAAGCGCAGATCCCTTGGGCGTTGACAAAGCACTACGATCCAGCCGATCCGCAGAACAGGCTGGAGACTGAAATCTTTGTCGATGGACTTGGCAGGATGCTACAGACCAAGAAAGATGTCGCCATCTACCAGGGAGAAGGTAAAGCTGATACCGAGATGATGGTGGTTAGTGGAAGGGTGAAGTTCGACGCTTTTGGGCGCACGGTCAGTGCGCGCTATCCGGTGACCGAGGCCAAGGACGACACGCCTGGTGACTTTAATACTACCGAAGACGACGTCAAGCCAACAGAAAGCGAATACGATGTGCTGAACCGTACCGTGAAGGTGATCTTACCGGATGAAGCAGTTACAGAAACTGGTTACGGCTTCGGGAGTGACCGCGACGGCAACAACCAGTTCAGTACCAAAACGACTGATGCGAACGGCAAACAGACAGAGCAGTTTACCGACGTGCGTGGAAGAGTCACGGCAGTAAAAAATTATACATCCGAGCAGGATGTGTGGACAAGTTTCAAGTACAACGCCATCAATGAACAGGTAGAAGCAACGAACGACCTGGGTCACACGACCATCTCGATGTACGATAACTTCGGAAGAAGAATCACACGCATCCATCCTGATGCAGGCCAGACGAATTACTTCTACGACCTAGCCGGTAACCTGACAGAGCTGCAGACAGCAAACCTTATCGAAGAAGGCCTTTCCATCGATTATGTTTACGATCATGAGCGACTCGTTGAGATCCATTATCCTCAGAATCTGGAGAATAATGTAAAGTACACTTACGGCGAGCCGGGTGCATCAGATAATCGTGCAGGAAGGATCGTGATTCAGGAAGATGGCAGCGGTGCACAAGAATTCTTCTATGGTCCGCTCG
>CBFGXV010000031.1:0-11711 GCA_965652755.1 uncultured Chryseosolibacter sp.
CAAAACTTTCCATGCCGGCTACTCAGCCTCCATCGACTGCACCAATCATTCGTTCAGCGTCTGCATACCCACGTTCAACCCTTCGGAGTCGGTGCGGACACCGCCTGGCGCCACCCACCTACGCTTCACGGCGTGTGGCGTGAGCCCTGACTTCGCATCCGGCGTTTACGAAAGCACCATCGCCCGCAGCTGCGAGATTCCCCTGGATAAATCGACGCGGGGACCTATCTCACTCAGCGGAGAAATCCACGGCGCTCCGTCGCGCCCGATCCTCCTGGCGCTCTGTTTGGAGTTCTTCAATGAAACGAATGGCAAAATGTCAATCTTGCAGAATCAGGTCCACAACGCTATGGCTATCGTAAAAGTCGATTGTGTGGCGGATAACAATGTCCTTGTCGAAGAAAAACTCGATCGGGATCCCCGCCTAGTTCCGGGACATGCGCCAGCCACGCGTCCACAGATCAATCGGAGTCGTATTCCCCGTTCACCTGTATTGACACCGCTGGAGTTGCCCGCTTCATTGCGCAGCATCATCGCCGAAGCCATCAAGTCGCCCGATAAGCTTGATCGCCTACTTGCTGCGCCTGATCCATCACGCGGACTCACGAACGATGCAAGGGCTGCATTGGGCCTTTTCAAACTGTCACTAGCGGCAGACGTACTGCCCGCGCTCACCTGCGGAGACAAAGTTCGTGATGGACCTTAATAAAGGAAAACGAAAGGGTGATTGCAGGCGGGGATTGTAGATACAAATTCCCGGTGAGACGGTGAGACGGTATTTTCTTTGGAACCGAGAACAAACACCTAATTTTGGGCTGTAGCGACTCTTATCGCTAAAACAATCATAAGGTCGTCCCTATGTGGACATCGTTAGATCTTTAAAAGAAAACTTTTCCGCTTTCGAATCAAGAATCAAGTGAGGAATACAATTCACCTTATTTATACGAAACTTGAAGCAGCATCCCGCAGAAAATAACTCTCGAGAGCGTCTAACGTAAGGGATTTCCTGATCTTTAAAATGTCAGGGAATCTCTCGCATATCGGAGGAGCTTTTGTGATACTTTTGCGTCCCGGCGTTGTAACAGCTCCCGGATGCCGAAGCAGAATTCTCAATGAAATTTATACTACCCTGATGAGTTATCTTACCAACAACGACAACATCTACAAGATAGGTACCACCATTTTTGCGAAATCAAAGCCCGATGTGGCATTGGTCATCATGAAATATTACCACCGTACCTATTATTGTGTGGATGTTTCCGATCCCACCGGAAGGCAGTATGAATTTTTTGAGAAGGATTTACTTCCTGCGCGCAGAAAAGCGGCCTAGGGCTGTATCCTGGCATGAAGCACCGATTGATGGGCGCGCTCAATTGAAGTTGAATACGTTCAACACTCATTACTATTCGGCACCCTCCCAACCTACCTTCAATTCAACCGACAGATGGCATCAGTTGCCACCATGCGATTACTAAAGCTACGCTGGATACAAATCGCATTCATGAAATAAAATTCGTAGTAATATATTCGGCCAAGATGGTCTCTTGAGGATTTGAAAATCAAAAAGAACAGTTCCACATGACTCTGCCGGCATTTCCCGATACAAATCCTTTGTTCAGGACTTCTCGGAAATTTCAATTCAATTTTCACCGGCTATCTTGGATTATTACCTCGTATCGTTTATCGCGAATCTAATGCTTAAAGAGATCGCCATGCACGGCGCACAAAAAACGACCTACTTCGCAGGCTGTTAAAGGTGTGGTCTATTTTTTTTCTGAACGCCTGCAGGAGGAAATATGTTCATACTCCAGGCCTTTTCGACCACCTAATACTTGTTCAGGCTTTCAAATGATACACTCAAACCTTTATCTCCGATCCATACCCATTTTTTATTTTCTGAATAAACAAGTCAAGTGATCAGGGACGTTTAAAATAAAAGGGCGATACGTTTTCATGGCGGTCAGGGCTAAAGGTTGAATGAATCTTGCGCAAAGAATGCAATCAAGTGAGCCCACACGATACGCATCCATGGCAATCACCATGTTATTTATACTGGCCCGGAATTGCTGAAACGTGGGCTAATATCCGAACCAGAAAATGACAAGCCGTGACAAGATCAGTACAATAGGTTGCTTAACCGTCACTTGTGCTAGTATCTACGCAAATACAATCACTTTTGATTAAATAGATCAATCAATCCTTGCGAAGTTACTTTCACCGCAGTCTCTATCGACTTCTTCGGATCGGGGTAGTAAAATGGTGAATGCAACGCAGGTAAATCTCCAGATTTCATCCGCTCATCTGGTACCGTTCCCAACCAATACAGTACGGTGGGTACTTTGTGGTCGGTTTGACCAAATCGAGCAAAATCCTCTCCCAGCATTTGAGATTCGGCATAGATTACATTATCTGTTCCTATGGCCTGGCTCGCAGAGATTGTCAGTTTATCTACTAGTTCCGGATTATTATAATTCGAAGGATTAAAGTCTTCTGGAATGATCACCTCTGGCATCTTGTCTTCAGGCATTCCAGCAGCAATGGCAACCCCCTTGCATATCTCCTTGATCCGTCTATTTACCATTTGGCGCACTTCCTCTGAGTAGGTCCTGACGGTTAACTTAAGTGTAACCTCATCGGGAATGATGTTGTGCTGTATCCCACCGTGTATTGCTCCGACGGTTACCACCGCTGACTCTATCGGCTTCAGGTTCCTGCTTACAATAGTCTGCAAATTTATTATGATCATACTGGATAGCACGATCGGATCTTTCGACATATGGGGAGCAGCACCATGCGCACCGTACCCAAATACTTTGATATCAATACTCTGGACAGCCGCCATTGTATGACCCTGTTTGAATCCGACCTGGCCTGCTGCTATCGTTGGACTACTATGCAGGGCAATACCATAGTCTGGCACTCCAAATTTTTCATAAAGTCCAGCATCCAGCATATTCTTAGCACCAACTCCAGCTTCTTCTGCAGGTTGACCAATTAACATCAAAGTGCCTTTCCATTGATTTTTCATTTTTCTCATTACTCTGGCTGTTCCCAACAAAGAAGTCATGTGAATATCGTGTCCACAGGAATGCATGGTGCCTACCGTCGTACCATTATGTTCTATAGTTTTTCTACTCGCGTATTCCAGATTGGTCTTTTCCTCCATCGGAAGAGCATCAAGATCTGTTCTGTAGAGTATAGTTGGACCTTTGCCGTTCTTCATAATCCCTATAACCCCATAGCCTGCAAAATTCTCAGTGACCTCAAAACCTGCCAATCTCAATTCATTTGCCAGATCCCTGGCGGTCTCTTTTTCCATCAACGAGAGCTCAGGATTTTGGTGTCTTTTCTTATAGAATTCCAGTAGATAGTCAATGTCTGCTTTTAGATAACTATAGATTTCATCTTTTATAGAAGTAAAAGTTGCAGTAAACGCAGTACTTATAAAAAGAAAGACTAAAAGAGAATATTTCATGGATTCAAACTTTTGTTACAAAATTAATTCTGTTCGTGTTTTTGCATTTTTATTCTTGAAATGGTAGTAGAACGGAATTCCACTGAGAATTAAACTAATGCCCATTAAGGACAACTTTGGCTGCACCAAAATAGTGTTGATGGAAAGGCTGATTGCGAAAATCAGGAACAAAAGAGGAATTAGAGGATAACCAATTACCCTGGATTTAATTGTCCCATTCCTTTTTAATTTGATAAGTGCAACGGCCAATAAGCCATAAAAAATAAAGGCAGTGAATATCACCATGTCTGTCAGCATTTCAAATGAACCACTTATGAGCAATACCGCGCCCCAAGCGCCACTATAAATCAAAGCTATATGTGGTGTTTTGAATTTTGGATGAACTTTCGCTGCGCTCTTGAAGAAGTAATCTTCTTCTGCCATTCGAAAGTATTTTCTCGGATACGCAATGATGCTACTATTCAGTGCGCCAAAAACAGATATTACTATCAACACTAAAACAAGCTGAACACCAATATTTCCTAATATCGCTTTTGCAACCACAAGTGCCCCAATTTCATTTTCACCAATTGAACGTATGGTTTCTACTGATAAGACATTTAGAAAAGCAAAGTTCAGTGATAAATAGGCAACCATAGTTATAAGAACCCCGAAGATGATGGCAAGTGCAACGTTGCGCTTTGGATTCTTTATTTCTCCACTTACATTGGCTGCGGCTACCCACCCATCGTAAGCCCAGAATGCACCAAGCATAGCTGCGAAAAATGCGTTAAATGAAAAATTATCGCTTATTACAGCAGCATTCTCTGAATCGTATCTTATGACAGATTGATCAGCCCCCGTATAGCTAACCCCAAGAGCAATCAAAACAATAACACCCAATATTTTGGCTACTGTTATGATGTTATTAAACATTGCTCCTTCTGTAGCACTTACCAGATTTATAATGGTCAAAATTGTCAGGCTAATAACTCCCAGAATTTTTACTCCCGAATGAGCAAAAGGAAAGATAAAATTGCCAATGGAAAGATGCGCAATCGACTCAAAAGGATTTGGGATATCGATAATTGACCCTAAAGCCTGAGCAAACAAAAACGACAGTGCGGCAATGGCTCCAGAGCCCACAACAGTAAACTCAGTCCAGCATGATAAGAAAGAAATGAAATTCCCAAACGCCAAACGAAAATACTCATAAGAACCACCGGACTTTTCAGTGATCGTTGCAAGGCCGGCAATTGTTAAAGCTCCCATAAGGGTGATAACGCCAGCAGCGGCCCATGCGGCAAGGATTTCCCATTCACCAAGACCCGTTTGAGCCATGGGTACTATTTTTTTATATATCCCGCTCCCAATCAACAATCCAATAACAAGCATTATACTTGTGAATAGGCCTAAGTTTCTTTTGGGCGAACCGTTTTTCGGAACATCAATATCTTCCATTCTATTTTGATTGGAAACACGCTTAGACCATCCTTCTCATTTTAAGGGCAACAAAGACTTAGGTCGCTGGTATCTTATTGTCCATTATCTGTTTTAGCTTATCCGTATCAATATTACCACCGGAAATAACACACACCACCCTTCCCTTTCCAGCTAATCCTGTTAAACAAGCTGCCAATGAAGAAGCCCCTGCTCCTTCCGCAATCATTTGACTTCGCTGCATTAATAACCTGACGGCTTCAGCTATTTGTTCAAGACTCACCACAATTGAATCATCTAACAATGAATGAACCAAAGGCCACATCTCAGATAAGATTCCCTTGTTACCAATACCATCCACAAAACTTGGGGTATGTCTCACTAACTCGGTTGGCTTGTTGGCAGCTAGCGACGCTGAGAAAGGGCAAGCGGTTGCAACCTCTGAAGCAAAGACCTTGGTATCAGGTTTAAGAACTTTAATGGCGGAAGCAATTCCACTACTTAGTCCTCCTCCGCCAAAAGGTACTATCACGGCATCTACATTGGGAAGATCCTCCAGTATTTCTAAACCGATGGTGCCATTACCCGCCATTACATGGGCATCACTTACCGGGTGAATGAACAAACCATCGATACCTTCATATTTGTGATCAATCACGACCTGCCACCATTTATCAAAAGGTAATTTTATGTAATCGGCACCAAGACGGTTTATCGAATCAAGCTTTTTTTGAGGCGCTGTATTGGGCACTATTACCTTGCAGGAAATGCCTAGTCTCCTGGCGTTCCATGCAACTCCCTGCGCCATGTTCCCGGCACTTACTGTATAAACGCCTCTGCTTAAAAGTTCTTTTGCAGCCATCGCCATCGCATTGCATGCCCCGCGGAGTTTGAATGAACCAATCGACTGCAAATTTTCAGGTTTGAGATAAATCTCAGCCGGACTATCTTCAAAATCAAAACGAATCAAAGGTGTGCGTAGAACTTTTCCTTTTAAGTGTTCATGAGCCATCCTTATGTTGTCGATATGAATTGGATTCGGTAGTTTCATTGCGTTTCTCTGGATACAAAGTGGAAGTGCTCGCGACTGTACTCATTTGACAGCAATCTCCTGCTGTCATGGCCGCCATCTCTGCTTTCCATCCTTTTTCTTCTTCGAAGCGCAAGGGTAGCCGCGCAATTAACTTCAGCATCATCACAATGGGCAACTATAGCCAATACAGTCTTACTATCTTTTATGTCCGATTTCTCTTGTATATGTACTATTCGAAGTACTTTAATACTTGAATTTCTTTTGGATATAAGGGTTCCATTGCCTGACCTTTATCCTGGGCATCCGGCCATGCGTATGCCCCGTCAGATCAAATTTTCTTGTCAAGAGGTGGCGCGCTATGAGCAGTTCTTACTCCGCGTGTGATAGCCCCTGGTTTCTGAGGAAAAGACGTATTTGATACCGTGGATCAGAAATTCAACCAATGCAATCCGGTTGACGATCTTTTTACTTTCGTCAATCAATCCTGCTTCCATTGATCGATTCAATGACTCACTCACTTCGGATTGGCTAATCCCATGGTCATAGGCAAGATGCTTCATCTGACATCCCTCCCGTTCCCCTTCTTTATTACAGGAGAGAATCTTGAGAAGGATGAAAATATCCTGCGGCCTCATTCCTCTATGCTTTTTCATAATCCAACCGGTTTAGTTCGCGATTCGCGATTCGCGATACGCAATACGAAAAAAAAACGGCTAAAAACCGCAAACTTAATGAGGGGAATATTTTTATCCCGGTACAGGTTGCCCACTAAAGGTTGGTACAGGAAAAGATGGCGCGGAGTTGATATCAAACGGAGGTTTTGCACCGCAGGGTGCTAAAAAACGGTTCCTATCTGATATAAACCGAAAAAGACGGGGAAGACTTATGGAAAGAGTTAATAACTTCCATCTTACCTAAAAAAACATTAACCCCATGAAAAGCCGCATTTTTTGTTTATTTGTGATATTCGCAAGCCTTCCCGCCGTGGCGCAACACGAGAAGAAGGTTGACTCAAAAATCACACACGTCACCGTCTTCTTAAATAAGGCACAGGTAACGCGGGAAGTCAAAACCCGTATCGCCGAAGGAGTGACGCAGCTGACGATCCCGGGCTTGTCACCGCAGCTCGATCCCGCCAGCATCCAGGTGTCAGGAAACGGGAACTTCGTGTTGCTGGGAGTAACGCACCAGATGAACTACCTCAATGAGCTGTCCACCCCCGCGCGCCTCGTCACGCTAAATGATTCGCTGCGCGATTTGCAACGTCAGGTTCAATTTGAAACGGCGCAGAAACAGATCCTCGAAAAAGAAGAGCAAATGATCATCGCCAATCAGAAAATAGGCGGGGCCGATCAGAACCTGCCTGTCAACGAGCTGAAGAGCATGGCCGATTTTTTTCGCGCACGACTGTCGGAGATTGCCATCGCAAAGCTCAACCTGGACGAAAAGATCCGGATGCTGAACGAAAGGCTGGCAAAAGTGCAGCAACAGATCCACGTCATCAATGAGCTGCACACCCGAAGCACCAGCGAGATCGTTGTCAACCTTTCTGCCAGCGCATCCACCGACGCCAACCTCACCATAAAGTACCTGGCCGCCAACGCGCGGTGGACACCTGTCTACGAGGTACGCGGCGTGAACGTCACGAGCCCGCTGAAGCTGTTCTACCGCGCCAATGTTTTCCAGGCCACAGGTGAGGACTGGAAGAACGTGAAGCTGACGCTCTCCACCGGGAATCCTTCCGTCGGATCGGTGAAGCCGGAGCTACACCCTTGGCACCTGGACTTCTACCAGCAACCGCGAACCTATTACGACAAGTCGAGAGGACGCGTTGCCGCGGATGCGCCTGCGCAGGCAATGTCGGAAGCGGTGCGTCAGGAGAGCTCCACCGTCGCCGATTACGTACAGGTTAGTCAGGAGGCGATCACCACATCCTTCGACATCTCGATCCCGTACACGGTCAACTCAACGAACCAGGCGACCGCAGTGGACATTGGGCGTTATGACCTGAAGTCGCACTTCCGATACTCCGCGGCGCCGAAGCTCGATCCGGATGCGTTCCTCATGGCGGGTACCGCAGGCTGGGCGGAGCTTAACCTGCTGCCGGGCGAAGCCAACGTGTTCTTCGAAGGCACGTTCGTGGGAAAAACCGTTATTGACCCGCGGAGTGTCAGAGACACATTGTTCTTTTCGCTCGGCCGCGACCACCGGATTGTCGTGAAAAGACAACGGATCAAGGACTACAACGCGCGGGCTATCATCGGACTTAATCAGAAGGAGTCGCATGGATATGAGATGAATATCCGGAACAACAAGGCCGAGGCCATCACCATCACTGTGGAAGATCACATTCCCGTGTCGATGAACAATCAGATCGAAGTGTCGCTCCTGGATGGAGGAGGGGCGAAGTTTACTCCTGTGGACGGAAAACTTGTTTGGGAAATAACGCTGAAGCCGAACGAAACGAGGCGTCTCGCGTACCTGTTCGAGGTGAAGTATCCGAAGGACAAGGTGATTGCGGGGCTTTGAAAGGGTTGCCGGTTGCCGGGGCCCGGTTGCGGGATGCTTCGGGCGGAGTGTGTGCTCAGGTCAGTGTGATTCTCGACCTCGGAACTTGAGCGGTGCAAGAGGTGATCCGATAGCTGTTAAAGATCTCTTTGTTTAAAGAGACTATGGACACAGCACTGTTTGACGGGTACGGTTAGAGGATTATGAAGTAAGAGAAATGCTCCGTGTTTTAACATGGCGTACTTTTGATGCGCATTATGTACTGAATCGAAATAAAAACACACCACCTTTCCATCGAAGGAATTCTTCAATTGATCGCGAACCCGATTTCAAAATACAATACGCCGGCGCGATCAGTCCTGTATTCCGCCAACTCCGCTTTGTACCGGTCGCAGAACGAATATTCGTAGCGGACTGTGTAAAACATTTTCTTACCCTTCAACGACCATTCGAGCGGAAGCACAGGCAGGAACGGACGGTAATACCTGTTCAAAGCAATAGCATCGGCATCCGCTTCCGAAGATTTGGATTTTCTCTTCTACGGCCTGACCCTGACTTCTCATTGGACAAATACCTCGATGCAATTCAAAATGAGTTTCAAGCGTTAGGGATGCAGGTGTCCATGAAAGAAAAAAGGCCAGCGAAAGACCGGCCAGTTTAAAGATAAAATCACCTTGTTTTTTAACAGGCGCCGGTATGTGGTTTTCAGGTAATCTTAACCATCGTAGTTAGGAATGCGCTAAATAAAATTAATCAAATCTTATTCAGCGGAGCGCTCATATGCGCGAATACTTTTTCCCCGGCACCATGGCATGACCCCATCCGAGGATCTCCTCGTCCTTAAGGTCAGCGCGCGTTTTTAAAAAACCGGACTGAACCAACGCCCCCGTCTGGAAGTATACTGCATCCATGTCGGAGTTCGTGCCTTCCGGGAAATGGGTGAATCCGCCATCGGGTTTACGACAGGTTAGTGTCCAGGCAGCCGCTCTCTTAAAAGCATCGCGGATCCTGGGATCTGTCTGATCGCCAAGCTGCCGCAGGATGTAGAGCGCGTCGAAGCAGGCGTGAACATCCCATGCGGGTTCGCGTAAATGCCAGGAACCATCTTCCTTTTGGTCGCGAAGAACACGATCAACCATGACATCGGCTTTAGGCGTTGGCTCCCCGGCCAAACGGAAATAATGCGCTGCATGAAAAGTCGCGGCGACATGATCCTGCAGATAGCCATCCTCCTTTTGCTCGCGGATGATGTACTCGCGCATCCGCTTGTCGATGTGGTCCGGCATTTTCTGGCCAACGGCGGCGAAGAATAGCGGAAAGAAACTCGTAGTATAAAGAGGCAGTTCCTTGAATTCGCCGTTCTCGAAGAAATATTCGATCACGGGCATGGGATCAAATCGGGGCGTAGCACCGAGGATGCGCAACGACACGACCGCCTGAACTGTATTGTATAATTTCGCGAGCGGTCCTTTTGGATCCATGCTTCCCGTTTTCGAATAAAATGCACCGTCGGGTTGCTGCGAAGAGAGAAAAAACTCAACCGTTTTCTCCGGGTGAGGCAACGTCCATCCAAAGGTGGCGCAAAGTATCGTGGCGTACGCGGGAGATGCCAGACCTGATAAGCCTGTATCAGAAGTGCCCTTGTAAGCCGGATCAACACCCGGCCTGAATGACCCATCAGGATTTGCAACGCGATGAATAAAATCATTTAACCCGCCTAAAACATCAGGGTCATTTTTTCCTGCACAGGAAGAAAGACCCAGAGAAAGTCCGCCTGCGAAGATTGCAGACCGGACCACAAACTCGCGGCGGTTCAGATTGGAAGTGGTGCTCATTCCGGAAAATTATGAAAAGTTCGCATTCCGTGCCCTTTTCACTCTAAAATATTTAAAAGCACGGCGAATGTCACATCACCACCTCAACCCCCTCCTGTTTTTCTTCCTCCTCTTCTTCATAGCATCATCACCAGGAAATTGTTAGAGGGCCTGTCTGCCCTTATAGGAACAACTAGAGCCGCTGGGGTTGCGGATACCCTCAAAACCATGCGCGCTTCCCTCCGCGAACTCCGTTGATTTCCACGCACATCCTGCGTCGTACATCAACCTCCGTATGGCTTGCTGGAGCATCCTGTCCACAACTGTGGGGCTCCCCAACATTCTTACTCCACCCGTGGCCTTTGGTATTTCTACTCTCCGAACCGGGCTTGGCTTGTAACTGCCTTCAAGTACACTTTGCAGCAAACTTTGGCAGTTAGCGTTGACGAAAGGGCGAAGTTCATCGCTCTGCCGATCGTCTACGCCTCCGGCACCATGATTGCGTTCTACCGCTATTATGGCTCTTTCAATGTTTCGTCTGTTCAGAATCTTTTCAATAAGTTCTCTAATGATCTTTCCCAATTCTAACATTCGGTCCTTCGTCTGTTCGTGAGTCCTTTGGTTTTCCAAGCTCGTTTCCCAGCTTACTATGACCTCTGCTGACTTCTTGGAAATAACGCGTAAGTCCAAGATCTCTCAGGGTAAGCTTATATCGCTTTCCTCTCATGTGGCCTCTGCATTTCCATATATAACATCCGGGTAGAGTTGGATTTTGATTTCTTATGCAATCTCATCCTGTTGTACCTGCCTCTTATGCAGTTTTCTGTTCGTAGGCCCGAGAATTTGCCTTAAGCGTCCTTCAGATTCCATCTTCGATGGACACCCTTGCTTTTGGCTAACACTTCTCCTACCAGCGTGTTCGGGACTTGCACCCTATAGCGATTAAACATGCCTGACGCACATAAAAAAACCTGAGCACCTGCTCAGGTTTTTTTTATGTGATCTCGCTGGGATTTTTTATGTGTTGATAAACTGTTAACGCTTAATTATTTCGCAGTTTTTAGTTACTGCTGCTCCCGAATTGCTCACCTGGGGAGGGGGTACAAAGAACATCAAAGTGTATCAAAGGTAAGGATTCTGGTGGAGTCATTCATAGTCATGTTCGCTATTTAATAGTCACCTGCTTTATCCCCTCTCTTCCATACAAAGTCGGAAAATACATGCACTCAGCCACGGCAGGGTTTAAAGTATACCTTCCGGAATACCGTGGCAATAATTTGATTATGTAATTGTACTTTCCTGTTTTAAGATATTTACAATAAATGTTTGCCTTGTGATGATAATATTCACGATGAACTTCACCATTCGACCTCTGCTGATCCTTGGATTGATATGAGCATCCTGCCGGAATGGGGACTTCGATCATAACGTATTCTGCATCACCTTTGACTTCCAGCTCAAT